>JBBSHP010000653.1:0-3777 GCA_038232555.1 Bryobacterales bacterium | reverse complement strand
TCTTCCGGCGCGTTGTCGATCGAATCGAAACTGCGGAACTTATTCTTCGGGTTATGCTTGGACAGCGTCTTAGTGATGGCAGCCGTCAGAGTGGTCTTGCCGTGGTCGATGTGCCCGATCGTCCCGATATTGACGTGCGGCTTACTGCGATCAAATTTCTCTTTCGCCATGGTAGTTGATTGCTCCCGTTATCTCGTTACTTTCCCTTGAACTTTCGCAACAATCTCTTCCGAGATGCTCTTCGGAACTTCTTCGTACTGCCCGAAATGCATGGTGAAGCTGCCGCGGCCCTGCGTTCTGGACCGCAGTTCGGTCGCGTAACCAAACATGTCGGACAGCGGCACCATCGCTTTTATAAGATGCGTGGTTCCGCGGATCTCAGTACCTTCCAGGCGTCCTCGGCGGGAGATCAGGTCGCCGTTTACTGGTCCCATATATTCTTCCGGGACCACCACTTCCACTTTCATCACCGGCTCTAATAAAACCGGCTTAGCCTTCCTGCACGCTTCTTTCAGACAGATCGAGCTGCAGATCTTGAACGCCATTTCAGACGAGTCCACGTCATGATAGGCTCCGTCAAAAACCGTGACCTTGACGTCCACCACGGGGTAACCCGCCAGAATCCCGCCCTCCAGCGCTTCCACCACTCCCTTCTGTACCGCGCTGATGAATTCTTTCGGAATGGTCCCGCCGATGACGTCGTTTTCGAACTCAAACCCTTTCCCGGGAGTCGGTTCAACGCGCAACTTGGTTCGCGCGTATTGGCCGCTACCACCGGTCTGCTTGCGATGCGTGTAATCGTACTCGGCTTTGCTCCGGATAGTCTCGCGATACGCTACCTGCGGTTTCCCCACATTCGCGCCCACGTTGAACTCGCGCTTCATCCGCTCAACGATAATCTCCAGGTGCAGTTCGCCCATTCCCGCTAGAATGGTCTGCCCCGTGTCGGGGTCGGTCGAAACGCGCAGAGTGGGATCTTCCTGCACCAGCTTCGCAATCGCGATGCCTAGCTTTTCCTGATCCACCTTGGTCTTGGGCTCAATCGCCAGTTGAATAACGGGCTCAGGAAAGTTAATCGATTCGAGCAGAATCGGATGGTCCTCGTCGCAGATAGTATCGCCCGTAACCACCTGTTTCAGACCGACGGCCGCGCAAATGTCGCCCGCCCGGACTTCCTGGATCTCTTCACGCTTGTTGGCGTGCATCTTCACCAGGCGGCCCACGCGCTCTTTGCGCCCTTTAGCCACATTGAAAATCGATTCGCCGGCGTTCAGCTTGCCCGAATACACCCGGATAAAGGCTAATTGACCGACAAACGGATCGGTCATGATCTTAAAAACCAGCGCCGCAAAGGGAGCGTCATCTTCCGACGGCCGGGGCTCGGAGACTTCCGGATCGTCGATCTTCAGGCCCATCACCGGCGGGATGTCGAGAGGAGAAGGCAGATAGTCGACTACCGCGTCGAGCATGTCCTGCACGCCCTTGTTCTTGAAGGCCGTCCCGCAAATCACGGGGAAAATCTTCTGGGCGATGGTGGCTTTCCGGATCCCTGCGATCAGCTCTTCTTCCGTGATCGCGGTCCCTTCCACAAACTTTTCAAACAAGTGATCGTCCGATTCCGCTACCGCTTCGATCATCTGCTCGCGATACGAGCGGGCTTTGTCGAGCAGCTCGGCCGGTATTTCGACCTCGTCGAACTCGGCGCCCAGGGTCTCATCCCTCCAAACGCGCGCCTTCATCCGGACCAGGTCGACAATCCCGATAAATTGATCTTCAGCGCCGATCGGAATCTGAATGGCCACCGCGCGCGCCTTCAACCGGTCGAGGATGGTGTCGATCGAATGATAGAAGTCCGCACCTACCCGGTCCATCTTATTGATGAAACAGATCCGCGGGACACCGTATTTGTCCGCCTGCCGCCAGACCGTTTCCGACTGCGGCTGCACACCCGCCACCGCATCGAACACCGCCACGGCGCCGTCCAGCACGCGCAAACTGCGCTCCACTTCGGCCGTAAAGTCCACGTGGCCCGGAGTGTCGATGATGTTAATGGTGATGTCACGCCACTCGCAGGTGGTTGCTGCCGACGTGATCGTGATACCGCGTTCCTGTTCCTGCTCCATCCAATCCATGATGGCCGTGCCTTCGTGCACCTCGCCGATCTTGTGCGTGCGGCCGGTGTAGTACAGGATTCGTTCCGTAGTTGTGGTTTTACCGGCATCGATGTGAGCCATGATGCCGATATTTCTCATCTTGTGGATGGGTACAGTCCGTGCCATAGTCTTAACCTAAAAAAGTGAGCAGCCCCTATTTCTCCAAGGCCGCTCGGCTGGTCACCATCGATAGTGCGCGAAAGCTTTGTTCGCTTCCGCCATACGATGGATGTCGTCCTTCTTTTTGATCGCTCCGCCTCGCATATTGGCGGCGTCGTTCAACTCGTTCGCTAACTTGTCGGGCATGCCCTTTTCGGGCCGCGATCGCGCATTTGTCAAGATCCAGCGAATCGCCAGGCTGACCCGGCGGTTCTGGGGAACCTCTACCGGCACCTGGTAGTTAGCGCCGCCCACGCGACGCGTCTTCACTTCCAGCAGCGGCTTGGCATTCTCCACGGCCTTCTTGAACAGCTTCAACGGCTCGTCGCCGGTGCGCTCTCTGATCTGGTCCATTGCGCTATAAAAAATCTTCTGCGAGGTGCTCTTCTTGCCGTCCCACATCATCGAGTTGACGAATTTCTCCGCCAGGGTCGAGTTATATACCGGGTCCGGCAGGATCTCACGAGGTTCAGGTCTGCGTCTGCGTGCCATAGTTTTTGCCTACTTACTCGCGACCTTCGGCCGCTTGGCTCCATACTTCGAGCGGGATTGCTGCCGCCCGCTCACTCCCGCGGTATCCAGCGGTCCTCGCACCACGTGGTAACGCACCCCAGGCAGGTCCTTCACTCGCCCGCCCCGTATCAGCACGATCGAATGCTCCTGCAAGTTGTGTCCCACGCCAGGAATGTAGGTTGTTACCTCGACCCCATTGGTCAGCCGCACACGCGCCACTTTGCGAAGTGCCGAATTGGGCTTCTTAGGCGTGGTCGTGTATACGCGCGTACACACGCCTCGTTTCTGCGGGCACGCCATCAGCGCGGGGCTCGCGGTCTTATACCGTGGTGGTTTTCGCCCCTTACGGACGAGTTGATTGAACGTCGGCACGAATTTCCTCTCTAAACGTTGATACTGGTGGAGCAGGCTGCTAGCGGACCTGCAAAATTCAACAGACTTCGATGCTGCGAGGTACTTACTTTGGACTAGCCCATGCTCCGGACAGCGTAGAATCCGTCAAGAACCTCGGGGCCGGCCCCCGGCCGGACTGCCTCACCCAACTAGACAGTGGTAGCGCGGGAGCAGAAGCTCAACTCGCCAAACCTTTTTATAATAGCGGCACAACCTTCGGTTGTCAAATTGCACTCTTGTCTAAGGGTGCGGGACATGAGAGGAGCCATAAGCGGCTTTTCTTTTTTGTAGCATATTTTCGAGGCAAAGATCCCTGGAGCGGAGCCGTTGCCGATCGCTTCGTGTCACGGGGTGTTGCCACCCGGTTCGAGTATAGGCCGCGGCGTGCGACTGGCCTGCTTCATTTTTAGTAAGCGGCTGACCTGCAACGAGATTGAATTGCAAGATTTCTGAACTGCGCGTCACATCAGCAGCGTTTCGACCCGGTGGGCGTGGACCATCCCTTCGCAGGGGGACCAGGCGAAGACCGTGAAGCGGCCATCCTGCGAGGCGACCAGCG
>JBBSHP010000652.1:0-3779 GCA_038232555.1 Bryobacterales bacterium | reverse complement strand
GGTGTCCGGTGGCGTCGAGAATGGCAGCCCCCGTTGCAGCCATGCCGTGAAGGTTTCATCGGCAATCGCAAGTTGCCGGTCACCCCACGGATTGTCTTCCGCGAAGCCTGCGGAATGGGACAGCAATTGCCGGATTCGGATCGGGGCCGTATCGCGGGTGGGGTAATCGAAATGCGCGACCTCGGGAATCCACTTCGATACGGGATCCTCGAGCGACAGTTTACCCGCATCGCGCAGCTTCAGAATTGCGAGCGCCGTAAAGCTCTTGGTCATAGACGCAATGCGAAACACAGTATCCGCCGTCACTGCTTCTTGAGAGGCACGATCGCGCACGCCAAATCCCCGCACATAGGCGAGCTCGCCGTCCAGGACCACGCCGAATGCCAGGCCCGGAATGCCGCGCTGCTGCATGAATCTTTCAAAGATCATCTGCACTTCGGGAAAAACAGCCTCAAGCTTGGCGCGACGCCCGGCGTCGGCAAAGCGCGGAACAGTCGGTCTCTCAGCCGCAGCGAGCGCCGCGATGCAGGTACTCCAGGCAGCGAATTTCACGACAAGAAGTACTGTAGCGCAGTGGCGAACCTGCCTACCCTTCAGACCCGGCCGCGACCCGTAGTACGCTTGAAAGGCTGCGAATGCTTGAAGCGCAATCACTCAAGAAAGCTTACGGCAGCCTCCTGGCCGTCGACGGTATTAGCTTCCAGGTGGCGAAGGGCGAAACCGTCGGCTTGCTGGGCCCCAATGGCGCCGGGAAGACCACCACCGTGTCGATGATCGCGGGCCTGATCGCCCCCGACTCCGGACGTATCCTCATCGATGGCGCGCCGGTGACGGGCGATACCAATCCGGTGAAGCGAAAAATCGGCCTCGTCCCACAGGATTTAGCCCTGTATGAAGAACTGCCCGCACTGGTTAATCTCCAGTTGTTCGCCGCGCTTTACAGCATCACTGGGACGGAGGCGAAGCAGAGCATTGCCGCCGCACTGGATTTGGTAGGGCTAACCGATCGTGCCAAGGACATGGTTGCCACGTTCAGCGGGGGCATGAAGAGGCGGCTGAACCTGGCTGCGGCTCTTCTGCACAATCCCACTGTTCTGTTGCTGGATGAGCCCACGGTGGGCGTGGATCCCCAGAGCCGCAACGCGATTTTCGACAATCTTGAGACGTTGAAGGCCCAGGGCAAGACGCTGGTCTACACCACTCACTACATGGAAGAGGCCGAGCGTTTGTGCGACCGGATCGTGATTGTGGACCATGGGCATGTTGTCGCGGACGACACGCTGGCCGGTCTCTACCGCCGGCTTCCGGCCACTAACAAGCTGCTCATCGACTTAGTAAGTGGCCCGGGCTTGGGCGATACTTCTGCGCTTAAAGCTGTACCTGGGGTGGAGTCCGCGGAGCTGACCGGAAATCGGTTAACGGTGTGGTTGAAGGATCTGTCGGACGGCGCCCCCGGCGTACTTGGCTGGTTAAGCGCGGGCGGGCACCGGTTCGAGAATGTCTCGAACGAGGCTCCCAACCTGGAAACCGTGTTTCTGACACTGACTGGAAGGAGCTTACGGGACTCATGACAGCTTTCCTGGCACTGGTTCGGAAAGACGTTCGGATCTTCTTTGGCGATCGGCGGGCAGTGATCATGTCCTTTGTGGCGCCGATTTTGATAGGCAGTTTCTTTGGATACGTTTTTGGCGGAGCCTCACGATCCAAGGACCCTGGACGGGTCACGGTCCTGGTTGTGAATCAGGAGGCGGGCGCGGTTTCAAAGGACATCATCGCCAGGCTTTCAGGCGACAAAGGTCTGGCACTTCGGGAAGTCACCCTGGATGAAGCGCAGCAAACCGTTCGCAAAGGGAAGGCTCCCATTGCCATCGTGATACCTGCCAATTTCGGAAAGCTTGCTACACAAGCACTCTTTACTGGCCGGGAGCGCCCGAAAATTACCGTCTATCTGGACCCTTCGCATCAGGTGGAATCCAACATGATCAAAGGGATGTTGACCGGGTACGTCATGCAAGCGGTGAGCAAGGAAGCGTTCTCGGGCGACCTCGGTAGAGCCAACGTAGACGAGTCGTTGAAGGCGCTGGAATCAGCGCAAGGAATGGCTGCTAACGATAGATCGGAATTGACCGGGTTGCTGCGGAGCCTGTCGAAATACAATCAAGGTACACAGCCGGACCGACGGTCTGGGCTAGCGCGCGGAGAGATGGCGGTACCTTTTGAAACCGCGGAAGAGCCCCTCACTTCCCGCCAGAGCATTGCCTATAATCCCTATGCCCACTCCTTCGGGGGCATGGCAATCCAGTTCATTCTGTTCATGGGCATCGACGTCGGAATCGGGATGTTGCTGGACCGGCAGCGCGGACTATGGAAGCGGTTTGCCTCCGCTCCGCTATCGAAGTGGACGCTGCTCGGCAGCCGGGTGGTGAGCGCCACACTGATTGCGATGTTGATTCTGGGCGTCGTGTTCACGTTCGCCCGGATTGCATTCGGCGTAAAGATCGAAGGCAGCATTCCTGGTTTCATCGCGGTCTGCGCCGCCTTTGGACTGCTGACATCCACTTACGGATTGCTGATCGCGGCATTGGACAAAACCCCGCAGGCCGCACGTGGACTCTCCGTCCTGGCCACTCTGATCATGGTCATGCTGAGTGGGGCTTGGATCCCCAGCTTCCTCTTTCCCGGCTGGTTACAGAACGCGACCAAGTTGGTGCCGGCGCGTTGGGCTATGGACGGACTGGACGGGATGACCTGGCGAGGGCTCGGTTGGCAGGAAGCGGTGCCCGCAGTGGCGTTGCTGGTGGCCTTCTCGGCCGTCTTTGCGTTGATTGCAGCCCTGCGGTTTCGCTGGGAAGTCGAATAGGAATCAGCCACCCGGGCTGCTATCGCCCGAGCGTCCGCACGCCGGTGATAAAGTATTCGGTCTCTCCGAAGCATTCGGTGGGGACGCCCCGGTGCTGGTCATACGTCAGAGCCACGCGCTGGCCCGCGGCATCCATCAACTGCTTCGCCACTGCCTCGTCCCGTACGGAGAACGCGAAGAGCTGAGGCGTGGTGCCTGGCAGGTTCACCATCGCAAGCTCTCCTTCCCACGTTTTACAGACCCAGCCCTTCTTTGATATTTTCTGAACATATCCGGTGCGTTCACCGGTCGAGTAGCTGACGTGAAGAGTGGACCACACCCACGCTGCGAAGCCCAGCACGGGCAGAATCACGAGCAATAGAATCGTCCACAGGATCCATCTTTTCGACGACCTTGGGGTAGCGGGAGGAGTGTTCATTTGTACTCGGAGTTATCTGCGACTCGCGACTAAACGGTAAACCGCCAGAAGTATCACGGCGCCAATCACCGACATGATGAAGCCGGCAGATGCGCCTTCCCGATAAAACCCGAGCGCTCGACCTAGATAGGTGGCCACGAAGGAACCCGCGATACCGATGAGCATCGTGATGATGCATCCCCCCGGATCCCTGCCAGGCATCAACAGCTTGGCGACTATGCCGATGACCAAGCCAATCAAGATTGTCCCAATGAAATGCATTACTCGCTCCTAGGCCCACTCTGTCGCGGTCGTGGCTCGGTAAGACATTGTAGATAAGTGCGCGCCATTCCGAGCCGCGCGCGCCAAGCAAGCGGTTTTTGGCCTGTTTCACCATTCTGCTTAGGTGAGGATACCAGAAGTCAGACGCGTAAATCGGGGAAAGGTGTCAGAGCGCGGGAAGGCTTCAACGCAACGGTAAACGTAGACCGGCCGTGCTGGTTCGGTCGAGCAGCCCCACCC
>JBBSHP010000651.1:0-3783 GCA_038232555.1 Bryobacterales bacterium | reverse complement strand
CCAACGATCGCGATGCGGGCCGCTGCTTTCAACCTCGGATGGCTTTGGAACGTCCAACCGGCGAGCGCTGCGATTTATTGGTTTTGGGCTTAGGAGCGGGATGGCTTACCGGAGCATAGCGGAACCAACTCGCGATGTAGTCGTCATCCACGCGTTTGCGCTTCATGATCTCGCGACGCTTGGCGACCACCCTTTTCCAGTTCTTACAAACGTAAAACAACGCCTTCAGCGACGTTTGCTCACGAACCAGACAGCACGACAGCACCACCACATCGCGCGTGGTGATCGAAAGCCAGTTTCGCAGATAAAGATTGCCTGTCATATTTTTGATACGCATCAGGAAACGGTTCTTCACTGAATGCATATTGATGACAGAGGGGAGCGCCCGGCGATTACCTGGCAGGACGTTTCGGACATGATAGCCGCGCGCATGCGGAGTGTAGATACAGCGCCAACCCAGCAACTGCGATCGCCACGCTACATCCGCGTCCTCCCGATACACGAAGAAATCGGGATCGAAGAATTCGTCGTCAATGGAGGCGTCTTCAATCATTTCGCGACGGTAAAGCGCGGCTGCGGCAGTGGCCCCAAACACATACTCATAGTTGAGATAGTGCCCGTTATCGATCTCCTGGCTACCCCGATCCAGATGCCGCATCATGGGCGTGAAATAGATACCCGTTGAATCTACCAGAGGTTTGTCCGGCAGATCGAAGGTCGCCAGAATGGCCAGCAGCTTACCGCAAACCGTCCCAATCTTGGGATCGATTTGGCCCGCCTCCACCAGCGACTGAATAAAGTTAGGCAGCAGCAGCACATCGGGATTCAGGGTGAGTACCCAATCCCCCGTTCCCATGTGAATGGCTTGGTTCTGGGCCGCCGCAAAGCCGATGTTCTCGGAGTTGTACACGATCCGGCAACGGTCCTCAAAGGGCTCAAGAATGTCGATCGTGCCGTCGTTGGAGGCGTTGTCGATTACGATGATCTCGGTGTACGGATACTTCTGGGCGAGAACGGATTCCAGGCACCTTTTGATGAATCGGCCACTGTTGAAGGTGACGATTGTGACGCTAACCCGTTCGTTGGAGGACATGTTAGAAGGTTGCCGTTCTGAGGTTGACGCCCGTAAGTAGCGTCACCTTGCCACCGGAGTAGAGCCGCCCAGCGTCCCGGGCACACGTCCGTAAATCAGCGACATCGCCGCGAGGCGAATGATCTTCGCGTAAACTGCCACGGGTTGGAAATTCCTCCGACTGACCACGCCGCTCACGACGCGAAGTATGGAACCGAACACTACGGCTGCGCTCACTCCCCGAAATGCCCACCAGCGAAAGTGTTTCGATGCATACCTTAGAAGGCTAGCATACCAGTAGACCTCCCGGCACGCCCAATCCAGTTTTCCGATGCTATGCGCACCCAAATGGCGGGCCGTAACGGTTGGTAAGTACCGGGTCTTCCACCCCAGATCCTGGGCACGCTTACAGAAATCGACATCCTCATACCATAGGGGGTGAAACTCAGGGTCGAAGCCGCCCAGCTGGGTCCAGAGACTGCGGCGAAAGAACAGGAAGGCGCCGGCCGGTTGATCGACATCGCGAGGTGACCCCAGATCGACGTCCAGGTATCGGTAGTGCCGGTTGGCGGGATTCCCCGGCCAAAGACGATTCAAGCCCAAGACTTCAAACATCAGTGCCGGACCGGTCGGGAACCGGCGGACGTTGAAACCCAGCGTAGATCTTCCGCTCCAATCCAGCAGTTTACCGGTGGCAATCGCGGTATACGGGTCAAGGCAAGCCGCGATCAACGCTTCCACAGCGGGCTGCACCGGAGTGCCCAGTTCCACATCCGGATTCAGCAGGAGGATAAACGCGTGATGGTGGGCCGCGACGCCTTGATTGACGGCACCGGCGAATCCGAGATTGACAGCGTTCGCGATGGTCCGAACACCCGGACGGCTTGGCACTTGCTGAAGCGTCTCATCACTGGACGCGTTGTCGATCACCAGGATATCCAGTCCGGCGCAAGCATTCACGCAGCCATCGATCACTTCGGCTGAGTTGTGGGTCACGATCACTACGCCGACATCCAATTCGCCTGCATGGTTCATGTCAGAGCGAAATAAAGCCGCCAGTACGCATCAAATCCGGTGGCACGCTGCAGTTCGCGGATTTCCCGTTCACTTTGGCGGAGAACATCGTGCAGAAGATCCGGCACAGCTCGGGACCGGGCCTGACGGATCGGCTGGAAGCTGCGCAGCCCTTCTAGTTTGCCTTGGATATAGGCCAGACCTGCGCCGTGCCGCAGAGCAACTATCCCCCACAATGCCTGCGCAATCAACACGGGCCAGCCGTAGCGGGCGATCCAGTTGCGAGGGTAGTGTTTCGCGACCAGCAGCACTTGATTGCGCGCGATCTGGCGCACACTTTCCGAGTGCCAACGCCCCAGAGTCGCGCTGCCTTGGTGGTGACCCAAGGCCGTCGGAACGTACACTCCGGAGTGTCCCGAAAGGGCGCAGCGCAGACCGAAATCCACGTCTTCCAGGTAGGAGCCATAGTCCTCATCGAGCATTCCAATGCGCTGAAATAGCTCCGCTCGGAACACCGCTGCGGTGAAGGGTGCGAACTGAACGGTTCTGGATTCATTCCATTGCGGACCGTCTACCCGGCCCGCACCGCAGCGCCACGAGCAGGCTCCGCGGCAAATGGCATCGTAGGTGCCATCGATCTGGCCCCCCATTCCCAACAGCTTGCCGGTCGCGAACCACGCGTCCCGCGCTTCTGCTTCACCAATCAGCGCAGCGAGCCAATTGGGATTCACTTCGACATCGTTATTCAGGACAGCGATCCATTTCCCCGTGGCTTCTCCAATTCCGCGATTCACGGCGTGTGCGAACCCTCGGTTTGAATCCAGCCGGATCACGCGCGCTCCGGCTTGTTCTGCAACTGCAATGGAGGTATCGGTGCTGCCGTTATCCACCACGATGGTTTGAGCTACAGCTTGCGTCTGATCTTTGAGGCATTGGAGAATCTTTGACAAATTCGCAGCGCCATTCCAGTTTGGGATAACAACCGTCATCGGCGGAACCTTTTCTTGGCGAGAAAATAGAGGTTGTACATTCCATCCCGCCAGGGATTCAACTTCACTTCACCAAGCCTCGAGGAATACTGGATGGATATTTCCGCGAACCGGATCCGCTTGCTTCGCAATGCTTCGATCTTGATCTCTTCGGAGAACGCCATTCCGTCCGACTCCAGCACCATCTCACGCAGTATGGATCGCCGGAATACCCACATCCCGGATTGTGAATCGCGCACCCACCGGAAGTAAAGGACCGATGTCGCCAGCGAGAGCACCCAGTTTCCGAACTTATGTTTGAAGCTCATCGCGTGAGAATCGCGCACTGGAAAGCGGGAAGCATTCAAGAAGTCCACTTCCAAGTGGAGAAATGCCTCAAGAAGATAAGAGATGGCATCGGGCGGATAACTGTGGTCGCCGTCCAGCGTCACGATGATATCGCCAGTCGCGTTGGAAAAGCCTTTTTTGTAGCTTCGACCGTAGCCGCGCACTGGCTCTCGGATCACTTCGGCCCCCAAGGATTGGGCTATGTCCGAAGTACGGTCCGTGGAACCGTTATCCACCACAATCACCTGATCCACGAACTCCGGCATGCGCCGCAGCACCTGTTCAATGCCTTGCTCCTCGTTTAAACATGGGATGATCACAGTGATTTTTTGAGACTTATACACGCAAGACTTCAAGCTATCATGGTTGTCATGAAGCGGT
>JBBSHP010000650.1:0-3789 GCA_038232555.1 Bryobacterales bacterium | reverse complement strand
CCAGATCGAATCCCAGCCCCGGTTGGTCATTCAGATGGAAATACCCTTCCCGAACCGGCAGGGGTTTATCGATCACCGTATCGCGCCACGGCACATCCATCACCATAAATTCCTGTTTGAAGAAATTCGGCACGGATGCCATAACGTGTGCCGAGGCGATGGTGGAGATGGGACCATTGGGGTTGTGCGGCGCAATGGGCACGTTGTAGCACTCGCACAGTGTGGCGATCTTCTTCAGCTCACTGATCCCGCCGCAGCGAGTGACATCCGGCATCAGGAAATCGGCCGCTTGCAGATCCAGAATCGGCTTGCACATGTAACGGCTATGCAGCCGTTCTCCCACGCACACGGGCCACGGGATTTGGCGTTTGATGGCCGCAATCTGCTCCGGCCACTCAGGCCCGGCAGGCTCCTCGTACCACATACAGTTGATGCCAGCGGCGGCGATCCTGTGCGCCATCTCCACCGCTGTCGGAGCATTCAGCAGTGCATGCGTTTCCACAGCGATCGGGAAACCGGGGCCTAGGGCGTCCCGGACAGCCAGCAGCCGCTTCAAGGCAAGCTGCTTCTGTTCTTCGATCAAAGATCCGTTATCTGAGAGATCGTCGCCATAACGGTAGTTCACATGCGCGAAAGGATCGAACTTGCAGGCCGTGAATCCCTGCGCGGCCATGTCGCGGGCCTGCCGCGCGTAGTCCTCGGGTGAGCCGTTGCCTTGCAGAAACCAGTAATTCGCATACAGTTGTATCGGTTTCCGGTAAGCGCCTCCGAGCAGATCGTACACAGGCAGGTTGGCGCGTTTTCCGGCGATATCCCACAGTGCGATATCGATGGCGCTGATGGCTCCCATTAAAGGACCCGCCCGGCCAAGGTAGTTCATGTCGCGATACAGTTTGGTCCAGAGATAATCGATGCGCGAGGCATCCTCGCCCACGACCACGTTGCCGACGTGCTCACAAGCGGCGAGCACCATCGGGCTGCCGGGCCAGTTGGTCGCCTCTCCGATTCCGGTCAAGCCCGTATCGGTGAAAACCTTGACCAGAGTCCAGTTGTAGTTGATGCCCTGAACCAGCCAGCTTTTGACGTTAGTAATTTTCATATGCTCAATGAGTATGAGGAAGCCAATTATTTTTCGTTGAGGGCGACGGCGGCCACGTGGCCCAGCCACACTCCCAGGAGACACAAGATCAAAGAAGCGGTCACATTCCCGACGGCCTTGCCCCACTCACCATCCCGCACCAGGTTAAGAGTTTCCAGGCTGAACGTTGAGAACGTGGTGTACCCGCCGCAAATGCCGGTCATGACAAACATGCGCGTCGACGATGGAACCAGCACCCGCCCTTCCGGTCCGGTGAGAGTGGCGAAGAGCCCGATCAGACCGCACCCCAGAACGTTGACGGTCAAGGTGCCCCAGGGGAAAGTATCTCCCGCGATGCGGGCCAGGGCGCCGTAAAACCAGTAGCGGGCCATGCCACCCAGCGCGCTGCCCAAGCCGACCCAAACATAAGTCACTGCTTGCCAGCCTCCGGTCGTGAGGAGCCCAGCACCAGGGCGTTGAAAAACAGCTTGAAGGCCTGATAGCTTTGCGCGCGATATTGCGGCCGCATGCCGAACAGAACCACGTGTCCGCTTCCGATGGGGGCGTCGACCAGGGCTGCCCTGGATTCCAGGTACTTCGCCCCCAGCAGCCAGCCCGATGCCAGCACACCGGATTTCACATAGCGGGCCACCACGTGTTCGGGGGCACCGGGGGCAAGGTCCCAGGCGGGACTCCCTTCGCTCCAGATTGCAATCGCGGCGGGCAGCCCGTAAGCGAGTGGACTGTGTGTGTCCAGCGTCACATTCAATAACGATCCCGGGGAGTAGAAGTCCTTGTTGGGCACGCCTTGCACTGCATTGGCGATCTTGATGTTGAGAGCTTCCACGGCATAGCCGGAAGAGTGATTGAGAAACACCAAAGTGCCGCCATCGCTGGCAAAGCTGCGCAGGTTTGCGGCAGCGTTTGCGTCCAAGCCGCCGACGTACTGGTCTGGCATGGTGCCTCGCCGGAAGCCTTCTGTGATCGTGCTGGCAGGCTCATCCGGGAAGACGATCACATCGAACTTCTGGCGCAGATTCCCGCTGGCGAGGGCGGGATTTTCAATGTTCGAATAGGCGAACCCGAAATTCTCGAGCAACCACCGGGTCCAGCCCTCGTCCATGACAGGGACATAGCTTTTATATAGCCCAACACGGGGACGCTTCAGCTCGATCAGGGAAGTGGCTGCGGGGCCTCGCGACGCGGTGAGGAAATCTCCATTGGCGGGATCTCTCCAGACGGGCTTACCGGAACTCCACAAGCGATTAACAGCACGCCAGGAATCGACATCGCTGGCCGCCAGCGTTCCGTTAGCGGGCCGGCGTCCATCTAGATCCAGAGCATACTCTGACGCGCGGCTGAGCGGGATCCTAAAGGGCTGCTGGACGGTGTCCACCTGCACTCCCATGAGCAGCGGCAAAGTTTGCGCAGTCACGTCGTAAGGGCGCTTCGGCGGACCGCCTGGAAACATCCGCAGATCGGGATAATGTTGCCGCTCCAGCAGGGTTTTGGCGTAGCTACTCTACGGTTGCTGCATACGGATCAGATAGCTCCCGGCGGCGTAGTGTTTCCCGTCTGCGTCAAACGGCGCCGCAGCGCTGTCGATTTCCACCATCCCAAAATTCAGCAGCTCCAGCATTTTGCGAGTTGCGCCGGGGTCGTGCTGTTGCTTGGGAATCACGAACGCGTAAGGGGAAGTGCGCGCGATGGCCCGCTTTCCAACGGTGTAGAAATTGCGCAACATCTCCGCACGGTGAATGGCGGCCTGGTAAAGGCAGGATTCCAGCGCGATCAGCTGATAGTCGATGATGTCGCGCAGCCGCCAGGTGCCGCCCTCCCAAGGCTCCAGATAATTCCAGGAAGGCTCACGCGGGTTGTAGCCGAGGGCAGTGCTTTGGATCTGTTCAGGCTTCACCACTTGCGGGCTGGCCAGCCGCGCACTGGCCGATTCGCTCAGGATTCGAAGGCCGCCGTGATACGCCTGGTAATGCCTGGAAGCGGTCCAGAAATCATAAAGCGCATTGATGGCGACGCCCTTCTTTCCAGCGCCAGTGAGATCCGCAGCCATGCTGGCCCCAATCGAATTACACTGCTGCACGATGATTGCGTCGATGTTAGGGTCCACCGGGTCCATCCAGGGCGGCACGAAGATGCGTGAAGCAAAGGGCCCCTGCTGATGCACGTCGTAAACGATTTGGGGATGCCAGACGTTGTGCAACTGCGAGATGGTGTGCCGGGTCTCGGGCTGAGAGAAGACGTACCAGTCGCGATTGTTATCATGGCCGACGTATTTGTGATACAGCTCTGGCGGCGTTGTCCCTTCGAAAGGCGTTCCAAGGGTCTTTCGATACCAGCGGGTTACGATATCCACTCCATCCGGATTCAGAGAAGGGACCAGAATGAAAATCGTGTTGGCGAGAATGGTTCGGAAACGGGGCTTGTCCTCGGTTATCAGACGATACACAAACTCCACGGCTGAATGAGTGGATGCGACCTCGGTGGCGTGAATGGAGCAAGTGATCAGCACCACCGTCTTGCCTTGGTCGATCAGCGCGTCCGCTTCGGTATCGGAAGTCTTGCGGGGATCTGCGAGCTTTTGCTGGATGGAGAGGTAACGATCCAGGTTCCGCAAAGTGGCGGGGGAACTGATGGTAGCGGCGATGAAGGGTCTACCCTGGGCGGTCTTGCCCAGCTCTTTCACCAGAATCTTG
>JBBSHP010000649.1:0-3793 GCA_038232555.1 Bryobacterales bacterium | reverse complement strand
TCAATCCCAAAAGGAATTCATAACCTCTTATGAAACACAACCTCGCCTTCGGACTCATCGTAGGCAACCGGGGGTTCTTCCCTGGCCATCTGGCCAAGACCGGCCGGGAGGAGATGATCGCGGCGCTTCAGGCCGACGGGTACGAAGCGATCTGCCCGACACCGGAACAGACCAAGTACGGAGCCGTCGAGAGCCGTCAGGACGCCAAAGCGTGCGCCGCCCTCTTCCGGGCGAACCGCGATAAGATTGCGGGCGTCATCGTCGCGCTGCCGAACTTCGGCGACGAGAAGACCGTTGCGGAGACGCTTCGCATGGCGGATCTCAACGTGCCCGTGCTGGTCCAGGCCTTCCCGGACACGCGGACCATGATGACCATAGCGGACCGCCGCGACAGCTTTTGTGGCAAGATGAGCGTCTGCAACAATCTCCAGCAATACCGCATCCCCTACTCGCTCACCACGCTCCACACCGAGGCGCCAGCCTCCCCGGAGTTCAAGAAAGACCTGGACTGGTTTGCGGCCGTGTGCCGCGTCGCCAACGGATTGCGCAATTTGCGTATCGGAGCGATCGGGGCACGTCCGGCCGCGTTCAACACAGTACGCTACAGCGAGAAGATCCTGGAAGCGAATGGCATCACCATCGAACCGATTGATTTATCCGAAATCCTGGGCCGCATCGATCGCATGAAGAACGACGATCCAGCGGCCGTGGACAAACTGCGCAGCATTCACGAGTACGTCCCTACGGACGGGGTTCCGCCCGAGTCGTTGATGAAGATGGCGAAGCTTGGCGCCGTGGTGGACGATTGGATGCAATCGAACGATCTGCTCATCAGCGCAGTGCAATGCTGGACCTCTATGGAGGAGTTCTTCGGTGTGGTCCCTTGCACGGTGATGAGCATGATGAGCAACAACCTGTTCTCGAGCGCGTGTGAGGTTGACATCGCCGGAGTGGTCGGGATGCATGCCCTGCGGCTCGCCTCGGAAACGCCGAGCGCCCTTTTGGATTGGAACAATAATTACGGCGACGATCCCGACAAGGCCGTGTGCTTCCACTGCAGCAATCTGCCCAAACATTTCTTCGCGGACGTCAAGATGGACTTCCAGGCCATAATCGCGGGAACGGTCGGGAAGTTGAACACCTTTGGAACCTGCGTGGGCCGCGTGAAGGCGGGGCCGATGAGCTACGCCAGGTTCTCGACCCATGATGTTTCCGGCAAGATCCGCGGCTACGTCGGCGAAGGACAGTTCACCGACGATACCCTGGAGACTTTTGGCGGAGCGGGTGTGGTGCAAATCCCGCGTCTCCAAAAGCTGCTGCGCTATATCTGCGAGAACGGTTTTGAGCACCACGTGGCTGCCAACTTCAGCCAGACCGCAGGCGTGGTCTATGAAGCCGCCACGAAATACAAGGGCTGGGACATGCACTGGCATGCTGGTCCGGAAGCACGGGGCTGCTGATGCCGCTGGTAGCCGGCGTGGATTTCGGCACACTGAGCGTTCGCGTCTCCATCTTCGATAGTGTGAAGGGACGCTTGGGATCGGGTGTTGCGGAATACCCGCTGCATCGAAAGAAAAAGGATCCGGACCACGCGACACAGAGCCATGCGGACCACATGCGGGCGTTGGTGCAAGCGACCGCGCAAGCACTGCAGGCGGCCGACGTCTCAGGCGACCGGGTCGAAGCCATCGCGCTTGATACGACCGGGTCCAGCGTCATCCCTGTCGGTGAAAACCTGGAACCGCTGGACGACTACTATTTATGGTGCGATCACCGCGCGTGGCGGGAGGCTGCTGAGATCACGGAGGCCGCGCGGCGCCGCAATCTTCCGGCGATCGCCTGGTGTGGCGGGGTGTATTCATCAGAATGGGGTTGGGCCAAACTGCTGCACTGGCTGCGTCACAATCCGGAGAAGCGCGACCGCATGGTTACGGCGCTCGAGCATTGCGACATGGTGGCCGCGGTCTTGTCCGGTCAGACGGACGCGGCGCAACTCCCGCGAAGCATCTGCGCGATGGGACACAAGTGGATGTGGAACCGGTCGCTGGGTGGCTTGCCTCCCGAGGAGTTCCTAGTCGAAGTGGACCCACTGCTCCGGGGCGTGCGTGCGAAGCTTGCGGGCCGGTATGGCACCTCCAACGAGATTGCCGGGCATCTGTCCCCCCACTGGGCGGAGCAACTGGGACTTCGCGCCGGCATTCCGATTCCGGTCGGAGCGTTCGATGCACACTGGGATGCGGTAGGAGCGGGGTGCCGCGCGGGAGACGTCGTGAACGTCATCGGCACATCCACCTGCATCATGGCGATCGGCAATAGCGTTGATCTGATCCCGGGGGTGTGCGGCGTGGTGGAAGGATCGATCCACCCGGCCATGACTGGTGTCGAGGCAGGCATGTCGGCGGTGGGCGACATCTTCGACGCGATTGCAAAAAGGGCGGGCGTCAGCGTGACGGACCTGTCTCGCGGGCTGGAGAAGTACCGGCCGGGGCAGACCGGGCTCCTGCGCCTGACTTGGGACAACGGAGATCGCACGGTGCTGGTGAATCCGGAATTGGGCGGCGCAACGCTGGGCTGGAATCTCGCGCACACCGCACAGGACGAACTGTTTGCGGCGATTGAAGGTACGGCGTTCCACACCCGAATCATCCTGGAGCGTATGGAAGAGCACGGCGTGCCAATCCACCGGGTGATCAACGGCGGCGGGATTCCGCAAAAGAATGCAGTTCTGAATCGCGTCTACGCCAACGTCTTGGGAAAACCCGTGCTGGTACCACAGCGCGATGTAACCAGTCTGGGATCGGGAATCTTTGCGTTCCTCGCTGCGGGTGTGTTTCAAACAGTGGAAGAGGCGCAAGACGCAATCTGCTCGGATTACGTGGTGGTGGAACCGGATCCAGGCGCAAGAGAAACGTACGATACCCTATACGCCGTATTCAAGAAGTTGTACTTCGAGCTGGGTACGGGTGAGGCCTTGCGAACGCTGCGCCACGTCGCGCAAAAGGCCCGGGCCAGCTAGATGCTGGAGCAATTAAGAGAAGAGGTTCTGGAAGCGAACCTTGAAGTGGTGCGGCGCGGCCTGGTCCTTTACACATTCGGCAATGTGAGCGGCATTTCGCGCGACGACGGTTTGGTGGTCATCAAACCCAGCGGCGTCCCATACGCAACCATGAAGCCATCCGATTTGGTGATCGTCAATCTCGCCGGCAAACCGGTGGAAGGAACACTGCGCCCCTCCTCCGATATGGCGACACACGTCATCCTCTACCAAGCGTTCCGGGAGATCGGAGGAGTGGTCCACACCCACTCCCGGGCAGCCACTGCATGGGCCCAAGCCAGTCGGCCGATCCCCTGCTTCGGAACCACGCACGCGGATTACTTCTACGGGCCGATCCCGGTGACCGATGCTTTGACTTCGGCTGAAATACAAGGCGACTATGAAGCCAACACAGGCCACGCCATTGTTCGTGCCATAGGCAAACAACACCCGCTCCAAATGCGAGCAGTGCTCGTCTCCCAGCACGCCCCATTCACTTGGGCGAAGACGCCGGCCGAAGCAGCCCAACTGGCCGTAATCCTGGAAGAAGTGGCGGCCCTCGCACTGCAAACCGTCACCGTTAACGCGTCGGCAAAGCCAATCGAACGGAGCTTGCTCGACCGGCACTTCCTCAGAAAGCACGGAACGGAAGCGTACTACGGCCAGCCCGTCAAGGTAGAAGTCGTGCGGCCGCAGAGTCGATGAAACACGAGATGGCAAAACATAATTCGCAGTCTCCTAAACGAGATCTGCTGGTTT
>JBBSHP010000648.1:0-3802 GCA_038232555.1 Bryobacterales bacterium | reverse complement strand
CTTGCGCTGGCTACCGTAGCGCGCTTTGTCTCCGCTATTTGCTGACATGTCCCCTTCAGCGTAGCAGGTCGCCGCTCCGGCCTACGGTTGAGAAACCGCCCGAAGCGCGTGCCTGATACAATGTGGTGCTGTCGTTGTCTGAAAACAAGATCCGCGTAAGGGGGACTGTTGCGAACTGCTATTGGGCTGCTGCTTCGGCTATATAGTTACGTGTACCATTTGGTCCTGAGTCTTTTTCTGCTCGGGTTGGGTATCGTAGCGTATTCCAGCGGCACAACACTCAGCCTCGGCATGTTTCCGTGGGAAGGGGAAAAGCTCACGCAGGCCTTGCTCGCGCTCGGCGTGATTGGGCTAATCTGCCTATTTGGGGCCGTCACAGGGCTGTTCCGTTGGTTATTCCCTATCTGGGCTTTGGTGATTCTAATCCTGATGATTCGAGGATTCTTTCTGGGCGCGTTTAACTATTCCGGAGCCGATCAATTCAAAGGTGTGGTGGCACTCACAATCGGCGCATTTGGCGCGTTCTTGAGCAGTCTGAGTCTGCTAACGAAGCGACGCCGCTAGTGTAGCTTTGCTAGGCTAGCGCGAACGGGGTAGACCCGGAGGTAGCTGCTATCCTGAAGTTGTAATTCATGGCCGAAACACCCACCCCGACTGTTGGGATTAATAGCTGGCTCGAAGACGAGCTTTATCAACAGTATCTGCGCGATAAAAAGACAGTAGATGAAAGCTGGAAACCGATCTTTGAGCTGAATGGAAGCACTAAGCATGCTCCTCTCAACGGGACTACTACGTCCGAGGTGGCCGTCGCCCGATCCGCTCCGCTTGCTGTCACTCCGCCGCCCGCCGTAGCCGTTCCGCCCCACGTAGCAACATCCGGGGAACAGCTTGTCCCGCTGCGTGGACCCGCGGCGCGTCTCGCCGAGAATATGACGGCGAGCCTCTCCATTCCGGTCGCCACCTCACAGCGCGTCATGCCGGTGAAGTTGATCGACGAAAACCGCCGTATGCTGAACGACCACCAGGCTGCGGTGGGAAAAGGCAAGATTTCCTACACACACATCATTGCCTGGGCCGTTGTGAAAGCGATTGCGAAAATTCCCGCTCTCAATCACGCCTACGCCCAGATGGATGGCGCGGGTTTCCGCGCGGTTCGGAATGAGGTCAACATCGGCATCGCGGTTGATGTTTCCGGCAAAGATGGCACGCGATCGCTCAAAGTTCCCAACATCAAGAACGCCGGAGCCATGACTTTCGAGCAGTTTGTAGGGGCTTTCGACGACATCGTGGCGCGGGCCCGCATTAACAAACTGACCGTCCCTGATTTTGAAGGCACCACCATTTCACTCACCAATCCAGGCACGGTGGGGACGCTGGGATCGATCCCGCGCCTCATGCCCGGGCAGGGCGCAATCATCGCTACCGGTGCAATCGATTACCCGCCCGAATATCAGGGCGTCAGTGAAGAAACCCGCGCAACACTGGGCCTGAGTAAAGTAATGATGGTTACCTGCACGTATGACCATCGCGTGATTCAGGGCGCCGAATCTGGAATGTTTCTGGGCCGCCTGCAGGCGCTGCTTCAGGGCGAGGAGCAGTTTTACGAGCAGATTTTCGGCGATCTGCACGTGCTTCATCAGCCTGTTCACTCGGACCGGGAGCGAAGCAGTTCACAAACCGTGACCGCGCCTTCTCACGCGCCCAGCTTTGAGGACGTAGCGAAGCAAGCCGCCGTCATTCAACTGATTCATAACTACCGGGTGCGCGGTCACCTCATCGCGGACCTGGACCCGCTCGGAACCGAGATCCCGCAACACGCTGAGTTGGATCCGGCTACCTATGGGTTGACGGTGTGGGACTTGGACCGGGAATTCTTTTCGGGTCTGTCCAACTCCAATGGCCACGGCCCGCAGCCGCGCCTGACGCTTCGCCAGATTCTGGATAATCTTCGCGAAACGTACTGCGACAAGATCGGCTGCGACTACATGAACATTCAGATTCCGGAGCAGAAGGCCTGGCTTCAGGAGCGCATGGAGACCACCCGAAATCAGTGGCCGATTGATCAGACCACGCGGATTCGAGTGCTGGAGCGATTGATCGACGCAGAAGAGTTCGAACATTTTCTGCACGCCCGGTTTGTGGGCCACAAACGCTTTTCGCTCGAAGGAGCGGAATCGGCCATTGCGATTTTGGATGAGCTGCTGGACCGCGCCGGAAACACCAACGTGCACGAAGTGATCATCGGCATGGCTCATCGCGGACGCTTGAACGTACTCGCCAACATCATCGGGAAATCCGTGGTGCAGGTCTTTTCTGAGTTCGAAGGCAATGCCGATCCGTTTAGCGCGCAAGGCTCTGGCGACGTTAAGTATCATTTGGGGGCAAGTGGGGTTCGGCACTGCAGCAATGGAGTGCATCTGGTGGTCTCGGTGGCGTTTAATCCCAGCCATCTGGAAGCGGTGGATCCGGTTGTGGAGGGGATCGTACGGCCGAAGCAAGACTGGCTGGGGGATACCAAGCGCGCGCGGGTGATCCCGCTCCTGATCCACGGCGATGCAGCATTTGCCGGACAAGGCGTGGTTGCAGAAACGCTCAATCTTTCACAACTGGAAGGCTACACCACAGGCGGCACCATTCACCTGATCATCAATAATCAGATCGGTTTCACGACGACGCCGCAAGAGGCACGCTCCGCTCAGTACTCCACGGATGTGGCGCGGATGGTCCAGGCCCCGATCTTCCATGTCAATGGCGACGATCCCGAGGCATGCGTGCGCGTCATCCAGTTAGCTTACGATTTCCGGCAGCAGTTTAAGAAAGATGTCGTAATCGATATGGTCTGTTACCGCCGGCACGGCCATAATGAAGCGGACGACCCCAGCTATACGCAGCCGATCATGTACCGCAAGATCAAGCAGCATCCGTCGGTAGCGGTGCAATACGGAGAGTTGCTGCAGCGCGAGAAGATCGTGGATGCAGCCCGCGTGGAACAGCTACGCAAGGGCGTGTTGTCGCGCCTGAATGACATTTACGATCAATCGAAGAAGCACTCGGAACAGTTTGAAGTTCAGGAAGTGACCGAGGTCGATCCTGCTTCGGTCAGCCGCCCGCGTCCCGAGACCGCAGTGGATCGCGGAATGATCGAGCGCATCATCCAAGGGATCACGGCGTTTCCGCCGGAGTTCCATCTGCACCCCAAGCTAAAGAACTTCATCGAGAAGCGCAAGGAGATTCTGAACGGAACTCCCGTAGATTGGGCTTTGGGTGAGACATTGGCGTTTGGCAGCCTGGTGCTCGAAGACACTCCGGTGCGATTGAGCGGGCAGGACAGCGGCCGCGGGACCTTCAGCCAACGGCATCTGGAATACTTCGATTACGAGAATGGCGAACGTTACATTCCTTTGCGCCATCTCTCGAAAGACCAGGCGCGCTTCGATGTTTACGACAGCTCGCTGAGCGAGTACGCAGTGATGGGCTTCGAATTTGGCTACAGCGTAGCGGACCCGCTCACACTGGTGCTGTGGGAAGCGCAGTTTGGCGACTTCGTGAATGGCGCGCAGATCATGATCGATCAATTCATATCGGCGGCTGAATCGAAGTGGAGCCAGCCGAGCGGCTTGGTGTTATTGCTGCCCCACGGCTATGAAGGACAGGGCCCCGAGCACTCCAGTGCGCGCATCGAGCGATTTTTACAGCTCTGCGCGGAGGACAATATGCAGGTGGTCAACTGCACCACTCCAGCGCAGTATTTTCATCTGCTGCGGCGCCAGATGTACGGTGGGGTGGACCGCCGGGGTTTGCG
>JBBSHP010000647.1:0-3807 GCA_038232555.1 Bryobacterales bacterium | reverse complement strand
TTTATCATTCGACGGCGCGAGCGTCGGATAGCTCTGGCTCAACTGACTCGCACGCGTGTCGTTCTTCCAGTCGGTGTTCGTCGCGAACTTCCGACCGGAGGCGCTAAACACCTCGATCTTCGGATTGGTCGTGAACTGCTGCACGCCAGAACCAGCGAGACTCGGCCCCAGCGCCCGTATCACTACATTTCTCGGTTCACCGCCTTTGACGATGAACCCGGTAATCAATGTCTTCTCGCCAGCGCCAGCCACGCCGCGATTCGAGACGTTAGCGACCGCGTCGGGTTTGCTTGGATCAATCTGAAGATCAATCGAGAAATCCTTGGGACGGTAGGTGTCACCGTAAGTTGCGATCCATTGCTGCGGGTTCGCCTCGATATCTGACGGCTTTGAGTCGCGGTTCGGCTCAACGTCCCGCGTGTCGAATGGAGATTCAGTGAAGTCGCGCAGCGAATCGATCGACGCGAAGTACCAGCGCCACACCGGATGCCCCGCCACATAGTAGTTGCGGTTATAGTCGACCACGCCCGCCGCGATGCGGCCGATCACTCCCACCTCGTGCCCTTTGGACAACAGTTCGTCAATCTGGGCCTTCAACGCGGCATTGACCTCGACAACAAACCCTTGCGGAATCCGCGGAGACACCCGCGCGCTCGTTGGCGTAGGACTGCCCTGGCGCGGAGTCAGCCAATAGTAGAACTTGTCTGTTGTTTGGGCATGGCACTCGTTCGACACAGCAAACGCCGCGACCGCTAGCAGCGCGATCATCATAAATAGAGGACCGAGCATCCGGGAGTTGTGTGTAAAATGCATATGGGTTTCTCGTCTCATGTTTCTATGATGTTACGTAATTTCAGCTAAATCGAAAACCAAACAGTCTGTAAACAGTTGCCTTTAATATTCGTAAATCTCTAGCAAGCCGATTCCCGTCGAGCCATACGTTCCGTTCAATTTCACCGCGTAGTTCCCGGGCTGCCAGGTCGGCCAGAGAGCGCTTTCCCTTCCGTCAATCGGCAGAAGCCCAGCTTCTCCCAGCTCTTCCTGGAGAGGTCCGTAAAGCTCTCCCCAATTGTTGCTGTAGTCCCCGGTGGTCAGGACTTGGATCTGTGGATCCTGCAGGGCCCCCGCGACCGGTATGGTCGGCCCTTTACCGAATATCAAAACGCGGCGATCGGGTTTTGGCAGACCGGTGTTGTTTTGGTCACCTATGATCGCTCCGGCTATTGGCTCTTCTTCTCCGGTGCCGACAATACAGCGCGTCGAAAGGTTCAAGAGACGCGACTGCTCGTTTGTATTCCCCTGAAGCTCGTAGATTTCAAAGATACCGACCCCATATTGGCCGTCTTGTGACGATACTGTGACAGTGTAGCTTCCCGGCCAAAGCCAACGTATCATCGCGGCTTCACGGCCGTCTGACGGTGCTAGGCCAATCGCCTCCAGGTCCGGAGCACTCAAGTCTTCATACCAATTATTATTGGTCTTTTCGCTTTCCTGAAGTCCGGGGCCTTCGAGGTGAATCGTCGGATCCACCAATAGCGGCACAGTTACGCCGCTTCCTGCCAGCGACGGGCCGAGACCGCGAATCGCTACCTTGAGCTGCCCGCCTGTCGGACTCCCGCCGATAACGAATCCCCCAATCATCACGCGATCCCCGCCTTCGACTCTTGCACGCGTGCTGAGATTTCGGATCATACTGCGCGTTTGAAGTGCTTTAAATACGTTCAGTCTGCCTTCGGTGCGGCAGAGGCCGTTCAATGTGCCTGTGTGGTCGACGCCCATCAACACGCGATCCCGGATACCGCGATAGTCCTCCCAGGGGAAGCGACTCTTGATCAGGCCGAGCGCACCAGTGACGTGTGGCGTCGCCATTGACGTCCCAAAGTCGTAGGAGTAGTTACCCGAATTATAACTATCCCCGCTAAAACCCTGCTTGAGCCCGATTTATTTTGTCGTTGTCCCGACCCCCCGGTGCTGCGAGATCGACGGTGCCGCGGCCGTAGTTTGAGTAAGCCACTCCATTTGAGAACGTCGCGCGGTTGTCATACCGGTCGCTCGCCATTACCGATATGTTGTTAGCCGTCGGTATACCCGCCGGATTGTCGGGATTCGCGATTTCGTCATCGTCGTTATAAGCCTCGTTGCCGGCTGCGCAGACGACCACCATTCCGGTCGAATTGTATGCGGGATCTTTCGCTCTGGCTTGACGTAGCGCGTCAACGAGTGTGCGCTCGTAGGGCTCTTCCGTGGGGCATTGCCAACGCCGGGTCTCATTGTCGTAGTAGCAGTCATAATAATACGGGCCGTACGTGCCGAGGCTCAGGTTGATCGCCGTCGCTCCGTGTTGCCACGCGTAGTAAATGGCACTCTCGATGCCACTAAATGACGAGGTTCCGCCCGACGCAGGCAGCACCTTCAAGATCATCAACGAAGTGTCCCATGCTACCCCGGTCATAGCGGTTCCGTTGTTGCCCTGTGCGCCGATGATAGAAGCTACATTGCTGCCATGGAAAGTGTTATTAACCGAATCGTCATCGTCAACATTTGTGCCGCCGTAAATGAAGTTATGTTGGCCGGTGCTTGGGTCATTTTGACCCCACCATAAGTTACTCGAAAAATCCGGATGGCCAGTTGAGTCCGTGTGAACGTTTGCCCCCGTATCCCCCACCGCGAGAATCACGGATGGGTCTCCGGTCGTGAGGTCCCATGCCTGCGGCGCGCTGATGTTCGCCAAACTCCATTGCGGGCCTGGATATCCCGCATAGGCTGGATCGTTCGGAGCGTTTCGCATCTGAACTACGTAGTCCGGGTCGACATACACCGCCCAACCCGTATCCATGTAGCGCTTGAGCTTGTCTGCCAGGGTCACCGGATCATCGAATTCGACGACCTGCGTGAGTTGGGTTGGCGAATAGCGGAATTCGTTAGTTACCCGGCAGCCAGAATTTTGGTGGAAATTGGCGAGCTGCTGGGAGAAGCCAGTCTGTTCGGCCTTCCAGATCAGCTCCTCTTTCCATCGAACCAGGAACCGATTCGGCACGTGCGCTTGATTGGCGAGCGTGCCCTCGTCTGGCACCGGGAACCTTTTTCCAATTCGATCCGCATCGAACCCGCGGCGCGCGACGTCCGGTATTGAATCGGTGGGTCCATAGGTGCGCACAAAGTCGCCAGACTTGAATTCGAGATTGTAGCCGGAGACCGGCACGACTTTCTCGACGGCGGCGAGCTGTCGCAGCTTTCCGATCACCCGCATCGCCTGTTGCTCACTGAAATGCGTTGGAAAGGAGAGCATCACCAGAAACTTCCGGCCAGCCCACCACTTCACCACGCCCAAGCCGTTCTGCTGCCGCGCCGTCGCCAGTTCGTTTAAACGATTGTCGAGATCGTCCGATGTGCGCAGTGAATCTTTGATCTGCACGATCACCGGCTCGGGACCATTAGTCCGCATAACCAGCGCGGAAGCGGTGAAGGGTAAAAGCAGCGCGGGTATTAGAATTTGAACCAGGAGTTTTCGAAATCTCATGACGCCGGTTTTAGGCAATTACCGTAAATTGCTCTAGCCAAACAGAGCGTGGATAGAAATAATCAGACCTTGGACAGCATTGCCGCTGAAGAGCCTCGTCTTTGGCGGTCAGGCATACATGACTGCGCGAAAGAAAACAGGGCCTAGCGAAAACCGAAACCGCTGTCGCTCGTGCGGGTGCAGCATCGCAAAACGGATCCCTTGTTGAACAAAATCCGCCGGCTGGCGTTAAAGGAACAGAAGAAGAGCCCCCAGTTATTCCTTCCTCTGCGCGCCGCCGCGCGCCG
>JBBSHP010000646.1:0-3809 GCA_038232555.1 Bryobacterales bacterium | reverse complement strand
TAGTCCGTGTCAGATCGCGCGAATCTGCACCAGACCATGTTCCTGGGTGGACCCGCCCCGCACATTTTCCAGCCGCAGCACTCCCCTCGGACACACTTCAGCGCATAGCCCGCAGCCGACGCAGGAGGCTCTCGTGAAGCTCACGTTTGCCTGGGCATAGGAACGAACGTCAATTCCCATCTCGCAATACTTGCTGCACAGGCCGCATGAGATGCACATGTTCTTCTTGACCGTGATTCGGAAACGTCCGAACTTCTGGACCAGACCCAGCAGCGCCGCCATGGGACAAAAGTTTCGGCACCACACCCGCGTGCCGCCCAGCGGATACAATCCCACCCCGAAAATTCCCGACAACATCGCGATTACAACGAAGCCGTAGATGGATTGAAAGCGGTAGGTCCAATGCGCCAGTTGCGGATAGCGGTTCCCCGCTCCCCACGTAATAAAAAGCAGCGCCGTGAGAGCGACACACAAAACCAGAACGCTGTGGATTGCAAGTTTTTCAAACTTCCACGATGCCTCCGATTTGCTGGTGAGGTGACGAAATGGATCGCCCGCCGTATTGGCCAGCCCGCCGCAGCCACACACCCAGGAGCAGTACCAGCGCTTTCCAAAGACAATGCCCAGCACCGGAACCATAATCAGCGATCCGAAGAAACTGTAAAGAATGAATGGAAGCGGCTGCGCAAAAATGACACCCGGTACGAAGTAGTCGAACTTCAGGGGCCACAGGTAGCTGAAATAGTATTCGGGCTGATGCAGGAACCCCAGGACATGCGGGATCGCGAACGCAAACACGATTTGCACGAACATGACGACGCTGGTCCGAACGATTTGATAACGGTTGTGGCGGTACTTGCGGATGACATAAACACCACCCCAGACGATCGCAATCGTGTACAGCAGACCGTAGAGTGTCCATTTACTACCCAGGCCAAGAGCCTTGGCGGGAGGAGTCAGGTATTCGGTGAAATACAGGATCAGATAAAACGTAAACAGCAGGGCGCTGAGCAGCCAGGCCGTCGGACCCCGATGCGTAACATCGTGAATCAGCCAGTTTGCTGTGCCTGCCTTTACCATCTTGTCCGAGAGGCCGCTCCGACCTGCGCTCTTCCGAACTCCACGTCAAATTGGGCCTGCGCCAGCCGTTCCTGCACGTAAGTTGTAGGACGGCGCTCGGCAATCCAGCGTTCCAGCACGGTGTGGTCCCAGCGTGATCCGAGCATGTTGAACCCGATCACCGCACCCTGCTGTTCGACAATCCGTACGCTGACGTCTTGGCCTGGGGTTCGGTGGAAATAAGAGCTCGCCTCGGGTGGAGCATTCATTACTGAGCCGACGGTGGTGTACTCGATGTCGAAGAATTTGGCGCTGTTGTAGAAAATCGGCGGAGCATACTGGACCGCATCGCCCAGCATCGCATGGGCAGCCAGTTCGCCTTGACGCCGGGCGGCATACCAGATCTGCTCCACCAGCGGCGGCCTGCCAGGCAACTGGATCTCAGCGCAATCCCCAGCCGCCCATACTCCGTTCAGCGAGGTCTCGAACGATGGATTTACTTGCACGCCGCGATCTAGCTGTGGGGGCGTCTTTACAGCACGCAGCCCATCGATGGCCGGCCGCACTCCAATGGCGATGCCCAGCAGCTCACAAGGAAGTTCCAGCCCGGATTCGGTAAGCACAGCGCTCACCCGTCCTCCGGCATCTGTGCGCAGTTCGCCAACACTTTCCTCCAGGCGGACATCTACGCCGTGCCGGCGCATATGCGCGGTGATCATCTCGGCCTCGTCGCCGCCCAACGCTACCGGCCAGTACCAAGGCCCGCGGATAAGGAACGTCACGTGAATCCCGTGATGCCGCAGGCACTCCACTAACTCAATGCCGATGAGACCGCCTCCCACCACAACGGCATTTCGAGTGGACGCTGCGTCCCGTTCACATTGCTCCAGGTCCTGGGCCGAGACAAAATTCACCAGGCCGGAGCGCACCTGATCGAGTCCTTTCCAGGGAGCGCTGGCAGGAACTGAGCCCGTTGCGATCAGGAGGCGATCATAAGGAACAGCTTTCCCGGACTTGAGCTGGATGGTTTTCTCATCTGCATCCAGATCGACCACCTCATCGCGAATCCGGTGGATCTTCTTCCGATCATAGAGCTTACGATCATAGGGTTCCATGTCGCGGATCGACAGCCGGTCCATAAAGCCGTACATGAGCGCGGTGCGGGAGAAGAAGTAGTCGCTCTCGCCGCCAATCAGGGTGAGGTCGGCTTCTGGCTCACGTTCTCGAATGGTGAACGCGGCGGTTGTGCCCGCGACTCCGTTGCCAATTATGAGGAAACGCACTGGTCTCTACCATTGTCACTCAGGGAGTGCTGTGCCGCTATTCAGCGAATCTGCACTCACCGGTTCGGTCGATACCGCCACCCCCGAAGCGTTCGTGGCGACAGAGTGTTCAAACCCGGCCGGGTCCAACAAAGAATGTAAGCCTATACGGTCGACCCCAACAATTGGGCAGCTATCTACACCAAATTCCCTTTGTACAGTGCCAGGAGCTTGGCCCACGCGCGCTCCGCTTCCGGCTTGTTGTAGATCGGCTTTCCGTTCTGGACTGGCATATCCGGCACGCACCAGCCATGCAGCGCTCCGGCATACACTTCAACTTCGACAGGAACTTTGGCTGCCACGAAAGCTGCCTTCAATTTGTCCTTGGCATCCGGTTGACGTTCGTCGTCGTTGGAGGCCACGCCGAAATACATGCTGGCTTTGATCTTCGGTGCGAGTAGATGCGGACTGTCAGGTTTGTCCGTGACCAGGCCACCCCCGTGGAACGACGCGCCTGCGCCGATGCGCTCCGGAAGCGCAGCCGCTGTCTTGACCACCAGCGGTCCGCCCATGCAGTAACCCTGGGTTCCGATCTTCTTGGCTTTGTTCACTTCCTTCTGAGCGTCGAGGAAGCCCACATAAGCCGTCGCATCCTTCTCAGGATTGCCTGGCGCGTTCACCGACGCCATCAGCGGCCGGAGTTTTGCCATATCCGTCGGATTCTGAAAGCTGAAATTCGAAGCATCTGAGAAGGGCGCCTCAGCGACGCGGTAAAACGGATTGGGCACCAGCACAGAGTAGCCCTCCGCCGCCAGACGCTTTCCCATGTCGCGCATGGAGGGCCGCAGTCCGAAAGCATCGGGCCAGAGCAGCACGCCCGGATACGAGCCGGTCTTCGGATGGATGAACGCGGCGTCGCAGGTTCCGTCAGGAGTCTTGATTTCTACATCGGTCTCGACGACATCAAGTCCTGCCGCAGCAGCGCTCCCGGCCGTCGCCGCCAGACCCGCGCCCACGGAAACTGTGACAAAGTCGCGCCGGCCCATATCGCCGGGCCTGGCATCGTGGTTCTGTTGGTGTTTAGATTCTTCGTTCATGGCTGCGCTCCTCCCTCAGTTTATCGTTGCGGTTTCACGCCATCGCTAAGATCGTATCTAGCTGGCCGGAGACTTCCTTCAACTGGTTGGGTCTATCCTTGTCGTAGCCGACCTCAGGGGAGATGAAGCCCTGGTAGCCGGCCCGCACCAGCGCAGTCACCACGGCCTTCCAGTTGACGTCGCCTTGCAACAGATCCACGAAGTGCCCCTGCTCCGCGCGCGCCGACAGCTTGTAATCTTTAAAGTGAACTCGCTTGATCCGTGACCCGAGCGTTTGGATCCAATCTTCCGGATAGCCGTACTGCATCACGTTCCCCGTATCGAAATGCGTTTGCAGCCAGGGACTGTGGAACTGATCCACGAACGAGCGCATTTCCAGCGGACTCACCAG
>JBBSHP010000645.1:0-3825 GCA_038232555.1 Bryobacterales bacterium | reverse complement strand
TATAAAAGGTTAGTACATCAAAAGCCTATCACCCGCCTACATTCCGTCAATGCCATGGATGGAAGTCACAATACTTGACCTCCATTTTTTCTCGGATCGCTCCTCCGTCTGCCGTCCACACGCGTCGCTGCGCTCAGCCGGCCAAGGGAAGAGCCAACGTGGATCGGGTCGTCTGGGGCACTGATTGGCCGCATCCCAATTCGCAGGTGGGTTAGCGCCGCGCTCCGGCAGAAGTGACGCCGCTGCGGCAGGTTGACGATGGGCGGCTACTCAACCAACTGGCAATTCGGGCGCCTGAAGCGGCATTCGTAAGAAAATCCTGGTGGACAATCCGGCCCGGCTCTATGGATTTTGACGCTTTTTCCTGCTTGAATTTACAATCGTGCTTCCTTCTTCCTGTCTCGAGAGACGGCCTACCGAGTCTTTCGCTATCGTCGGTTCGGGACCGCCAATCGGGGAGTTGACTCGTAGGCGCTTCTTCGTGGGCACGCCACATCTCATTGGGGCATTATCACCTGCTCCGGATTGATAATAATCCACTAGAGTGAGTAGTCTTAGTTAGGCCCAATCTGTTTATTGGAACGGTACCGACTAACGGTAGAATGAAGTTCAAGGGCTTGAACGGAGGCGTCATTTACGCAATTTTGCGTGCACTGCTTGCCCATCCCTTCGGCATGAAAGCGTAACCTTGATTTTGGCGCCGGTCTGCATGCATGCAACGAATCGCACATTCCGTAAACATACTGAAAAAAGGCGCCGAGGCCGGGGACGACCTTTGTGACTACTGTCTCAGCTCCGGCGTGCACGTGGAACGTACCTACCACGGCAGAACCGTAGGAATTGAATGTGGGTGTGACTCGATGGTGGGCGAAGACGATGATGAGGAATCGGACTAAATCAGCTACCGGGTTGCTACGGTTTGTCACCGGGTATGCCTAAGAATCTGCGAACGGCTCAATCTGAGACTGAGTCATTCCTGACATATGAATTGATGACGCCCTATAAGACTTTTGCGTTCGACCTCTGCAAGTGGATTCCGGGTCGAATCAGGAGTCACATCGAAGAAAGGCTGGGCATCGTGCCGTTATTGAGTAGCTCGGCAACGCGTATGACCTACGCCGAGGACAAACAGCGATTTCTCGACCTTGTCCATGAACAAATCAGTAAGACCCCAGCCAATTTCGAAATAATCAGTTTTGCCGTAATCAAGGGTTCATCTGGAAAAGTTCGCGTGCAAAGTGTACCGGGACACTCGGATTGCTGCTCACGACAATGGAGTAGACATATCCACGAATTTCGGAGTCGTCTATCAAGTAAAGAAGCTTAGGATTCACACGGAGTCTGAAGCTGAGCGGATATACGCGGAATTGAAGCTTAACATCGATAGCCAGCGGCTGCAGGAAGGTAATGTCATCCTCATCATAGAAGATATTTCAAAGGAGGTAGCAAATACCTTATCAGTATGAAAGTTCAATCCATCAGCAGAGCAGACCTGTTAGCGCTGGCAGCAAGCTTCGAGGAGCCGGAAGACCGCCAAAAGGTCCTGCGCATAATCTATGAGGAGTTCAGGAGAGAATACGCTAGCGTAATCAAGTGAATTCCGCGGGTCCAAGGTTCGAACACCTATGACGGTCGTGGAGACGGATCACTGCCTCGGTCATCGACACGACAACAACCGATTATGCCACGCCACCCCAAATTTCGGCACCCAACCATTCCGCTGATCGCGTCTAGCACTGTAGCTCCGATGAAAACTCTCGCAGTTCTCCTGCTGATTGCGGCCGCCGTCCTCCCTGCCCAGCAGCGTCCGAAGCTCACGATCAATTCGGAAACCGAGGAAGGCAAACTGCTTCAGCAAATTGAGCAGCAGTCCGATGAAACGAAGAAACAGCCATTGCTGGAGCAGTTTGTCGCGAAGTACCCGAAGCACGAGGGTGCACCTTGGGTGTACCGCCAACTGCAACCTATGTACGTCAGGCAGAAACAGTTCGGCAGGTCTCTGGATGCAGGATCCCAGGCGCTGGCCCTGGATCCTAATGACCTGGACGCCTCGTACAATAACCTGAAAGCGGCTGAAGCCAAGAAAGATAGCGATCTCATCAAGCAGTGGGCTCTGCAAACTTCTCAACTTGCGCGAAAAAATGCCAATGGTGCACCCGCCGATTACGCAAAACAGATCGACGTTTATTGCGAGTACTCCCTGTACGCCGCCGCGCTGCAGAACACCGAACCGGGCAAAATAATCGATCTGGTCGAGACACTGGAACACCTTAACCCGCACGGCCAGTACTTGCCGAAAGCGTACGGCCACTATCTCGCCACGCTGCGTCAAATGGGACAAATCGACCAAGCCGGCGCTGCGGCCGAGAAACTTGCGGATCGGGATTTGGCCAGCGAAGACGTCCTTTTGATCGCGGCCGATTACAACCTGCAAAAGAAAAATCAGCCGGACAAAGTCATCCTATACGCCAACAAGCTCATCCAGATGCTGGCTGCAAAACCGAAGCCGGATGGGATTGGCGACGCAGAGTGGGATGTCAAGAAACAATCGCTGTCTGGGCTGGCGAACTGGATGGCGGGAATCACTTACAGCGGGCAAGCAAATTATCGGGACGCGGATAAATATCTTCGCGAGGCTCTGCCGCATCTAAAAGACGAGCAGGTTCGCGCGATCGGTCTGTTTCACCTCGGTTTGACCGATTATCAATTGGGCAAGGCTGCCAAGAACCGCAGCCTGATCCAGGATGCTCTGAAATATTCTCAGCAATCCGCCGCCATCGTGAGCCCGTTGCAAGTGCAGGCCCAGAAAAATGTGCGCGCCATTCGTGGCGAGCTCGGTTCCAGATGACCAATCTCCATCGCGCGCCGCTCACCCGCGAGCGCTTCCGAAGCTGACATACTGGAGGGACCCTCGAAACCACTCCACCCTCCATGACAATTGTGTTTATCATTTCGGCTCCCTCCGGCTCGGGTAAATCCACGCTGGTGCGGCAGTTGCTCGACACCGTTCCCGGTTTGCAGTTCTCCACCTCCTTCACCACTCGCCCCATTCGCGCTCAAGAGCAGGAGGGACGCGACTATCACTTCATAACTCGGCAGGATTTCGAGACGCGCATCCTCAAGGGCGAGTTCCTCGAACATGCCGAGGTCTTCGGCAACTACTATGGGACCCATCGCAGCGAATTTCAGCAGGCCAGCCTGGCGGGTAAGGATCTGGTCCTCGACATTGATGTCCAGGGTGCGCGACAATTAAACATAGCTCTCCCGGAAGCAGTAAGTGTCTTTGTGCTTCCCCCGTCCCGAGAGGTTCTGGAGCAGCGGCTTCGCGCCAGATCGGCCGATAGCGAAAAAGTAATCGAGCGGCGTTTGCGTGGCGCCGCCGAAGAAGTTCGAAATTATACGCAGTACGACTACGTACTGATTAACAACCATCTGGAGGATTCGGTGGCGCGGTTGCAGGCGATTGTAAAAGCGGAGCGCATTCGCCGCGGACGCATGGAAGAGGAAGTCCGGCCGATTCTAGAGAGTTTCGAGAAACAACTGAGGTACTAAAGTCCATGGAAAGAGTTCGAAATAACGCGATGTATTCCATCCCGGATGATCGGGAAGTGAGCACCTATCGCTACATCATCGTCGCTGCCAAGCGCGCACGCCAGTTACAAGGCGGTGCCCGCTCGTTTCTGCCCACCACTTCGAAGAAGCCGACCGTAGCTGCCATGGAAGAAGTACGGCGCGGCTTGGTCAAATACGAGGACAGCATCCGCGACGCGGTGGTCGAGCTCCCAACCGAAGAATAGTCGATGAAAGCGGTCCTCGGCGTTGGCG
>JBBSHP010000644.1:0-3826 GCA_038232555.1 Bryobacterales bacterium | reverse complement strand
CCAGCATCCGCTGTCTCAGTGAAGTCATCGGTAAAACCTCCTACCGATGACGAGATCAGATCTTGCGATCAAAAGGAAGCGCGATGGGCCGGCGCAAGAAGGACGCCGGGCTCATGCCGCACAACAATGCGAAGACGAGATCCTCACAACTGCCGCTTGCGGCTTAGTTCAACAGCCTGAATGCAGGAATCAGTGAGACCCACCTGTTTTCACCCACCATGATCAATGAAGTTCGCGTTGGATACAGCCGCCTCACGGATAACACGGAACTGGCGGTGGCCAGTCAAACCGGAATCCCGCAACAGTTCGGCATCGAAGGCGTTCCCCAGGCTCCCGGTTTGGGAGGATTGCCGTACTTGGGTATCAGCGGTCTGACCGTCCTTGGGCCAGGTGAGTTCTCCGCTCCGAACGCGCGGGTGTCGGACACGCGGCAGATCACCGAAAATCTGACCAAAATCCGTGGTCCTCATACCTTCAAAGGTGGCTTCGAAGGCCAGTTTGTGCGCTTCAGTTGGCACAACCCGCGCGACCCCCGCGGCCGAATGGATTTTGGCAGTAACTATACCGGAATTCCGGGGGGCGGCGGGCTGGGGAGTGGAATCCCAACACTGCTGCTTACGCCCATCAAATCCACTGTACCTAGCGGGATCGATTTCGAGGGTGGACCCAATTCGGTGTTCGCCGACAGTGATGTTGCGCCCGACAATCTACGTCACTATTACGGCGTTTACTTCAAGGACGACTGGAAGGTCACGCGGAAATTAACACTGAATCTCGGAGTACGCTGGGAGTTTTTTGGCCAGCTCAGAAACAAGTATGGCGCGCAAGCCAACTTTGTTCCAGGAGCTCCGGGTGCCGGAGCCGCTTACGTGATTGCTGCTCAGTCCAAGAACCTGCCATGTCTCCGGCATTCACTTCGCTGCTCGCCAAAGATGGGATCGCGCTTCAATATAGCAGCGTTCCAGGGTTGCTCAACACGCCGAAGAATAACTTCGCCCCACGAATCGGGGTCGCCTACCAGGTATTCCCGAAGTTGATGATGCGCGCGGCGTACGGCATCTTCTACGCGGGCTTCGAGAATTTGGGCGGAGCTCCCGATCCGGGTACGAACTACCCGTTTGCTGTGGAGCCCACCATCAGCGATACATCCGGTGGAACCCAAACACTGCAGAGCCAGAATCCGAGTTCATTTCCGAATGGTGGATTCGCCACCCTCGAAAGAGCGCTCACCTTGGTTACTCCGAGCGCCACCAGCCCGGCTTTCAATCCCGTAGGCTCCAGCTTTGAGGCGTTCGCGACCCCTTGGAAAACCGGATACACCCACGAATGGAACTTCGAACTGCAATACGCGCTCACCCGGAACGATAGTATACAGGTGGGGTTCGTCGGCAATCACAGCCTGCACCAGATCAATGGTTCCAGGATCAATCAAATTAATTTGATCCTTCCTCCCGGAACGGTGACTCAGAACTATGTGCCATTTCGCGATTTCGCGCAAAGCCGGGATTACATTGCGCCGAACGGAGACGCCTACTACTACGGCCTGCAAGCCACCTATCAGAGGCGATTTTCGAACGGCTTGGCTCTCCTCGCCAATTACACGCACTCCCGATGTATGTCGGATTTCCGCAATATTTTAGGCGACGACAATCCCGGCGGCCTGCAGCGCGCGCTGTTCCTGCCCGGCTTCGGTATCAAGAAAGACTATACATTCTGTGCTGACGATGCGCCCAACGTTTTCCATTTGAGCGGCACCTGGCAGATTCCCTTAAGTAAGGGCCTCCGGTTTGGGCACAGCGCCGGATGGCTGGCTAATGGCATCCTCGGCGGCTGGTCGGTCAATGGGATACTCACATCGCAGAACGGATTTCCTGGGACCGAGGGCTGTTTATCGTCCACCACGGCTGGTTTCGGCTGCGTTGCTTTCCTGGTTCCCGGCCAGTCCGTTTATCTGCATCAGGGTCCTCACGAAGGTATCGATAAATTCCTCAACCCGGCTGCCTTCTCGCAACCTCCCGTAGCGACCGCCATCGGACAGAGCGACTATACTCCGCTGGGTGGAAAAGCCGGCCAGTTCCACGGACCGAGTTTCAACAACCTGGATTTCTCGATTTTCAAGTCATTCCCGATGAGAGAACGGTCGCGCTTCGAGTTTCGTGGCGAAGGATTCAATATTCTCAATCACCCGAACTTCGGAAATTCGTTCACCCGATTGGGCCGTTTGGCCCAGTTACAGCCCAAGAACGCGCGAGCGCTTTATTACTATGCGATGAGCTCGTGGATGCGTGAGCAGGATGGGCAAGCCAACTTGGCGGACGTGGAAGCCCTGCTAAAGCAGGCCATTGCTCAGGAGCCCGGCTACGCCGATGCCCATCTCCAACTTGGAATCCTGTTCATGGATCAGCGAAAAGAGGCGCAGTCCATCCAGGAATTTGAGCGCGCCAGCATGCTGGAGCCAACCTTGACCACGGCCCACTATCATCTCGCACGGGCGTACGCGCGAGCGGGGCAAAAGTCGCGCGCGGAGCAGGAAATGCAGGTCTTTGAACGATATCGGAAGAAGGATCAGGCGGACGCTGAAAGAGACCGTAAAGAAGTTAGACAGTTTGTCCTCGACATGAAAGACCAGTCGGCGCGTGCAGCAACCCGGTAGGCGCCTCGCGAGTTCCGCGGCCATCTCGGCAACCCCAGCTAAGCCGCATCGCCCTCCGCTGTAATGCGATCGCGCGGGACATCCGGTGCATCCGTCTTCGGCAGAAACTGCGCGAGCCGTTTCTTCTGCTTCTGCATGCCGGGTTGCGCGACGACGTTGGTCCATTCGTTCGGATCCCGGTCGCGGTCGTACAATTCGTCTGACCCATCGTGATACCGGATGTACCGCCAGTGCGCATCGCGCACCGCATGGTTGCCGCGCAGATACGTCGTTATCGCGGCCCCGTCCCATGGCATCGCCGGGTTTTTCAACAGGGGCATCAGACTGCGCCCTTCCACCCCGGGCCGGCCCGGCAGTCCGTACATTTCAGTCAACGTTGGGTAAAGGTCCAGCAAGCTGACCGTGCGGTCGCACCGGCTCCCCGCTTTGGTCAATCCCGGCGCGCACACCATCAGCACATTGCGCGTCGAGCGCTCCCACAGTGTGAACTTCCGCCAATGCAGTTTTTCGCCGAGGTGCCAGCCGTGATCGCTCCATAGAACGATGTTGGTGTTCTTCGCGTGTGGTCCATGGTCTAAAGCGTCCAACACGCGGCCCACTTGTGCATCCGCGAAACTGATCGCCGCCAGATAGGAGCGCACCGCAATTCGCCACTGATTGTATTTGAGCACGCGCTCGTGATCGTGCGCCTTGGTGATCGCCATGTCCTTCCCCACCTGCGGGATGTCATCCAGATCGTCGTCTTTCACCTCCGGCAGCGTAATCTTGTCGAGTGGGTACATGTCGAAATACTTTTGCGGGATGTACCACGGCAGATGCGGCTTCCAAATCCCGCACGCCAGAAATAGCGGTTTCGCCTGTTCCTTGGAAAGCTCCCCGGAAGCCCAGTCAACCACCTTGTAATCACCCATTTCTTGCTCCGGATTAGAAATGGGGCCCCAATCAAAGGCACCCGTTCCTGGCATGCCGTTCAATGGCTTGTGATCGGGCTGCGGGTCCGGGGGTTTGCAATGTTCCTGGGAGGGAAAGTATTCGTTCCAGCTTTGCGGGTCGGGATATCGCTCGTGATAAATCTTCCCTCCGCCCACCGCTCGATATCCGTTCTGCATAAAGTGCATCGGAAGCGTGACAGCGGTCTTGAGCACCGGTGATCTGCGATGCGGTTGATCGTTG
>JBBSHP010000643.1:0-3827 GCA_038232555.1 Bryobacterales bacterium | reverse complement strand
CGGAAATCGTTGTTCCAGTGCGGCGTGACTAAGGCGTTTACTCCCAGTGTTGCGGTTTGGGTATCGGCAACGGTCGTGGTCGGGTTGCTCAGCGCATACAAGCGGGCGATCGCGTGGGATGGAGCGTAGTTGAAGCGGCCAAAGATGGTGAACCGGCCAACCAGCTGGTCCACCCGGAGGCTGGTCGCATTGAAATTTGAAATATCCGTGTAGCTCGCCGTGAGCTGAGAGAAACCGAATAGATTGGTAGGCCCATTCGGCAGCGGGAAGGCATTCAGGAGATTGCGGATCGCCTTGGGTGCTAGGCTCCGCACCAGCAATGACGGTACATCCGTCGCTTCCACCTGAGGCTGCTTTAGCCGGAGGCCCTCATAGGAGAAGAAGTAGAACGTCCGATTGCGGCCGTTATAAAGCTTGGGAATTAACAGCGGTCCCCCGAGTACTCCACCAAAATCGTGTTGACGGAGGGCCGGCTTCGGTAAGGCATAGGCATTCGCAAACCAATTCGTAGAATCCATAGCGTCGTTGCGGAAGAAGTCATACGCCGAGCCGTGGAGCTGGTTTGTTCCGGACCGGGTCAGGATGGTCACTTGCGCGCCCGGCATTCGACCATATTCGGGAGCGTAGCCCGACGTCTGAACTCGTAATTCCTCGAGTGCTTCCACAGACACCAACGTGTTCGTCCCGCCAGTAGCTCCCAAGCCGGGCAGCGAGCCCGACGCCGATTGAACTAGGGTGATTCCGGCGGAGACGCCGATGTTTGCGCTGACTCCATCGATGGTGAAGTAGTTGGCGTTGGCGCGCTGCCCATTCACGCTGAACTGGCCCTGCTCACCGAACGTGGCCTTGGTTAGGACGACGCCAGGCGTTAATGCGATCAGCGCCTGGAAGCTCCGGCCGTTCAGCGGGAGGTTTTCGACGAATTGCCGGTTAACGACAGTGCTCACGGTTGCCGAATCGGTTTCGGTCAATGACGTTTCCGCCCTTACCGTGACCGCTTCCTCGACGGCACTGGGTTCCAGCGTAAAGTCGATTCGTGCGCTTTGGGCCACATCGATCTTGACGCCAGTCCGGCTCGTGATCTGAAATCCTTCTTTTCTCACTGTGACCTTATAAATGCCGGGCCGAACGGAAAAAACCGAGTAGGTGCCTGTCGTGTCAGACCGGACATCGCGGCGCGTGCCGGTTTCATCCTGAACTGCTGTAATGACCGCGCCCGGAACTCGGCCGCCCGAAGAATCCTGGACAACGCCGGAGATCTGGGATTCCTGAGCGAACGCTGTTGTTGCGAGGCCTAGAATGACTAGAAAGCGATTCATCCAACCAACTCCAGGAGTCTCGTAAGCCAGCCTCGCAGCTCCACATAGAGATCGCGATCGCTTAAATCGCTTTGAGCCCCGGCAAACGCCGCGTTGCATAGGCGGTCCACTTTCAGCGCTGCTTCGATCAGGTTTCCACGCGATTCGGGCAGAGCCTCAATCGCGAGTCTCTCGAAGATGGGGTCGATCAGCTTTTGCAGAGCATGCGCGGCCTGACGAGCTCCCGACATGTGATCCGCCTTGATTTGGTCCAATAACACTTGATCCCCTCCCGTCATTGAAGACAGACTTCGGGCGGAAAGCGCTTATGGAGATTGGCGAGAGCGTGTGCGTAAACCGTGACCTGATCGCTCGCGTCCAATAAGGACTCTATGAGCTTCTGAAGCGATTGGCGTCCACCCGAATACTGGACTAGCTCTAGCTCGAATGCGATCGCGCGGCGCTTAGCTGAAGTGGGTAGTCCATTCAGCCCTGCACTGGCGATTGCCTTCGGCCCAATAAAACGAAGCGTCACATCGGGGAACTGCCCCAGCGCTTCCTTAATTTCCTGGACTCTCTCCGGGCCCAAACCGGAAGCCGTCAACGTGAGCCGGTCATCAGCATGCCCGAGGTCAATCGGCTCGCCGAGATCGGCCTTCAGGGCATGTAGTTGGACCAGAATCGCCAGCTCTTCATGGATGATCGAGCCAGGATTGGATCGAACCAAATCGGGTTCCTTCGGGAGCTCCGCGTGGCGCAGGTGGGCTATTTCTCGCCTCCCCGGCTGCACTCCAGGAGGCTGCGCAGGCCCAGATCGCCCACCCGGAGGCCCAACCGCATTACCTTGGACTGGGTTCGTGTGACGAGGGAGCGAATACCATGTCACGGCAGCGACAGCGGTCGCCAGGCAGGAGAACATCGCGACGCGCCCGCCCCTGAAGATCGTTCCTGTCTTGATCCGTTGCATTAGAGAGGGCCGCAGCGACTCATCTATTCGGCGGAAATCGCCACGGATGTCTCGCCACGGCATCGGCGGCTCGGGAATCGTGGATCTCTCACGTACGCGGGCGAACTCCAGGATTGCGTTCTGTAGACTCGCGGCATGCATTCTGCACGACCAGCAGGAATCGAGATGACGTCGAACCGACTCGGCAGGTCCATGGTCGAGCTCGCCGTCCAAGTAAAGAAGCAATTCGCTTTCTGGCGGATGTTGCCCTTGATTCTTACTCATTGAGTGCTTCTCGCAGCTTTGTCACGGCACGTTTCAGGAATTCACCAACAGCGGAAGTGCTGATGTCCATAATTTCGGCGATCTCGCGATACCTTAGGCCCTGGGCACGGAGCTCTAAACAGGCCCGCTGCTGGGTTGATAAATGCGCGATCTCAGACCGAATTCGCTTTCGTCGTTCCTCATCAATCAGGCGATCCTCAGTCGTTCGGGTGGTCGTAGTTTCTGCCTCTCCAAGTTCGGTAACCTTGAAACTCCTAGCCTTTACCGTATTCACAGCCAGGTTATGTGCGACGCGGAGCAGCCAGGCGCGCGCGTTCTCCACAGTGGTCCCTTGGCGCAACGTTTCGTAAAAACGGACGAATCCATCCTGAGTGATGTCCTGAGCCGCTTCCGGAGGCAAGCCAAGCGTCAACACGTACCGGTACACGTCCATGCGCAATTCCTCATAGGCCGCGGCAATCCTCTGTTCCAGAGTCATGAATGTCCGTTGCGTTCCCTGCTAAATCCATGAGCATTCGCCCTCCTGCTCGATGCTGTCCGCCATCCCCGGTCCTCTACTTATTGTCTGTGGAAGCCTGGAGTACAGAGACAATTCACCCAGGCCGTTTAACTACAGCAAACGAAAATAATTTGGACTCGTCATAGACGGATGGTCTGCCGTGACGAGACCCGAAAGCTCTGGACACGGTCGATACAGTTCGCCGAACCAGGCCGGGCACTTGGTCCATGCGACTTCCGGCGGTCAACACGGCTTGGGGTAGGCGGGCTGAGGATCTCGAATTCAAGCGATGAGTGCTAGCGGGCGATGAACTCACCGATAACGCCGTTCACATTGAAATAATCGATTCTTTTGTCGCCGCCCCTCCATGACCGGGTCCTGCTGCGCTTGACGGCAAAGACACTTCGGCTCACCGCTGCGCTCTTGGGAGCGGCCCCGCTTGCTTTATAGTGCCCCGCTCAAGAGACGGAGGCAAAAGGAGAAACGAAATGCTTAACAACGTAAACGTAATGGTTATTTGGGCGGAGATGCTCAGTCCCGCACCACTCGCAACGACGCGAATTTCGTAGTTCTTTCACTCGCCACCAAGCGTAGTTGGAAAGATCGCCAAAGCGGCGAGTGGAAGTCGCAAACCACTTGGCTTCGCTGTCTCGTATTCGGCCGTGCCGCGGAGTTCGATCGTGAGCAGCTGATTCTCAGTCACCTGCCTCATGTCGAATTGCTCGCACGCAGGTTGAACCGCCGATGTCCCCAGGTCGAACTCGCAGACCTCATCGGCGTTGGAACTATCGGTCTAATT
>JBBSHP010000642.1:0-3828 GCA_038232555.1 Bryobacterales bacterium | reverse complement strand
TGAGATGGGCGGCAAGGTCGGCCATATAGCAACCGCCACCGGGGTTACGCATAACATCAACGACCAGGCCGTCAGTGTTCTTCTGAAAGAAGTCGATTTCTGTTTCCAATTCCCGGATGGCCACCGCGGGATTAGGCGAGAAGTTCGGGATTCTAAGAAAGCCGATCTTCGATCCGTTGGACTGGTACGTCCCGGAGAAATGAAAGTCGGTAGGGGTAGTGCCAAGCCTCGGAACGAAGTTCGCAGGCAGTCCATTGCGGAAAACGGGAGTCCGGCTACCAAGGCCAGTTGTATAACGGCGAGCCAGAACCTCCCCGGTGTCCTCGGAAGTGGTTTCGCCGCGAAATAGGGGGTCGTCGGAGGGTAAGGACCAAGTCCGCATTTCATTCAGGAGTTTCAGGTATTCCGGAACGTCGTTCGACACCCCGTTCGCGAGCAAGGCCTTCGATTTGGTGGCGGAAAAAGGTCCGGGGACGGGGCCTACGGTAGTAAGGCCGAAACCTGTTTTTGTCCAGGGAACGGTGTAAGTATTGATATCGCCGCTAGCACTCTGGACAACAACAATGGCATTGTCACCGAGTTCGACTGCGCGCGGCAATGTGCTTTGGGGACGAAACGTGATTCGATCGGCTGAATCGCGGCGCGTGGTTAAGGGACTCCCCCAGCGGCGGAATCTCGAGAAATCCGCGATTAGATCTTCGATACTTTTCCCGTCGACGGAAATCACTTCGTCTCCCACGCTGAACGGAAACTTTGCTTGCGGAAGCAAAGTGCGATTAATCTGCTCTATTAATACTTTGCCATCATATATATCCACAATGATTCCAAGGTCCGCGACGAAACTCGAAGGAACGCGGTATCTCGAATGGGTGTCTTGCAGTTGGGCGACATACTGAGCGGCGATTTCGTAGTATTCGAGATCGTCCTTGGCGCCGCGCACCTGTGCGAGCCAGGGAGCTACATTGAAAAGGTCGATGCCGAGTGCCTGCCGCTTCCATTCATAAGGAGCGTACCGCTTCGCGTACAAATCCACCAGCCCCTGGAAATCGAGCAGGCGCTGATCCTGGGTGAGCTGACCGAACACCGACCCGGAAAATATACACACAAAAAGTAACGAGATCTTTCGCATTTATTCCTCTATTGAGCGGACCAAGTAAGCATACTACATTTCTGGAATTGTGGCGTAATGGACATATTTTCTGCTATACGGATGCCAAGCCGGCATGTTGCCGCCCGGAGCCGTCATGTGAAACAGTAGACGAGTGGGACCGCGCGCGCACGGACCGAACTACAAATGGTGGTTAGTGGGCATGCTCTGGTGCATCTCGCTGTTTAACTACGCGGATCGCCAGGCCGTGTTCTCCGTTTTCCCTCTGCTTGAGAAGGAAATGAACTTGAGCTCGACGCAGTTGGGACTGCTCGGCTCATCTTTCGCCTGGGTGTACGGACTGAGCGGGGCACTGGCAGGATACATAGTGGATCGCATCCGGCGCAAGACTGCAGTTCTGGCCGGACTTCAGATCTGGAGCGTGATCTGTTCAGCAACCGCACTCTCCCGAACCTTCCCGCAACTGTTGTTCTTCCGCGCAGCCGAGGGACTAGGCGAGAGCATTTACTATCCCGCTTCGATGTCCATGGTGAGCGATTACCACGGTAAAGCAACGCGCTCTCGAGCGATGGGAATTCACCAGACCAGCGTGTATACGGGCACCATCGCGGGAGGCTTCTTTGCGGGGCTGATCGGACAAGTGTACGGGTGGCGGTGGTCCTTTGTTGTATTCGGGGGCTTAGGGATGCTGCTGGGAATCGTCCTGCAGAGATTCCTGATTGAACCAGAGCGCGGTGCAGCCGACCTGGCCGACATCCAAACGCCTACCCAGGTGACATCGCACGAACCAGGTAGCTTTGTGGACTTTCTCAGGACTGTCGCGCGCACGCCGTCGTTATTGATGCTGATGGGCGCTTTTCTGTGTGCCAATTTTGTCGCTGTGGTGCTGCTGTCCTGGATGCCGAAATTCCTCTACGACAAGTTCCATCTGGGTTTGGCGGCGGCCGGGTTGACTGCGACACTGTTCGTCCAACTGGCAAGCATGGCGGGTTCACCCCTGGGCGGTTGGATTGCGGACCGCTTGCGCAAGCGGACGCCCCGTGGGCGCATGCTGGTTCAGTTTGTAGGAGTACTTTGCGGCGCGCCCTTCGTGCTCCTGTGCGGGCTAACACAATCGATCGGCTGGCTGATTTTCGCGCTCACCGCCTGGGGCTTCTTCAAGGGCCTGTATGACGGCAACATCTGGGCTTCCACCTTCGACGTGATTCATCCGGACAGCCGCGGAACGGCGGTCGGCTTCATGAACGCGATCGGTTGGATCGGGGGCGGATCGGCGCCACTGCTTATCGGTATCATCGCGCAGCGGACCAGCCTGAGCTACGCGATTGCGATGGCGTCGGCCGTGTACGTGGGCGCGGCAGCGCTGCTGCTGACGGGCATTTTGCTTTTTGTAGATAGAGATGCCGCGCGCCTGCAGAAAGAGCTGAGCCTGGCGGCGGCACCCCGTCCGAGATCGTTGCGAGATAGTGTTGCAAGATAGTGTCCTAACATAAAGCAGTGCGCTTACAAGATCGCTGGCTTACGCGCGCGGCCCGGCTGGTGTTTCTGGTGGTATTTGGGATCCTGCTGGGAGTGCCGTGCTTCGCACAGTGTTCGTTTCAGATCGCATCCAACCTCACGGGTACGGCGCCGGCAGCGGGCGCTAACTACGTCATTACGGTAACGGCCAGTTCTTCGGCGTGTGCGCGCACTGCGACCAGCAACAATCCGGACTTTCTTACCGTCTCGTTTGGAAGCCCTGGATCGGGAAATGGGACGGTGGGCTTCACCGTCTCACCCAACGCCACGTTCGTGCAAGGAACGGGATCGATCACCGTCGCAGGAATCAATTACAACGTTACGCAAGCGGCGGCTTGTGGTTTCACTCTCAATCCGGTGGTTTATCAGGCCGACCCCGCTGGCGCAACGAGCACTTTCGCAGTCCAGGCGAGCACCACTTCGTGCGCGTGGACCGCGACCAGCAGCGACCCAAGTATTGTGACAGTTACCAGCGGACCCGCGGGGACCGGCAACGGAACAGTGGGATTCAAGGTGTCGGCGAACTCGACGCAGAGCCCGCGCTCAGCGTCGATAGCAGTGGGTAATTCGTCGCTCACGATTTACCAGACCGGGGCTCAACCCTGTTCATTCGCTCTGTCAGGGGGCAGCGCGTCATTCGCATCATCGGGAGGTTCGGGCAGTTTTAGCGTCATCACAACCTGCGCATGGACACCGAGCACGCCGGCCGACTGGATTTTACTCAACTCCGCCGCTCCCATCACCGGCAATGGAGTGGTGGCCTTCCTGGTGACGCCGAACGCCAGCTCGGCCACGCGGTCTTCAGTCATCACAGTGGGTAACCAGACCTTCAGCATTTTGCAGACCGGGGTAACTTGCTCCGTGAGTGTCACACCGGTTTCGGTCTCGGCGCCTGCTGCCGGCACACAGGACATGTTGAACGTGAGCGCGGCCGAGGGCTGTAGCTGGAATACGGCAACCAGCGCGGCTTGGATCACTCTGCAGAACAGCAGCGGTTCAGGAGCCGGAGCGATCCTCTATTCGATTGCACCCAACACGGCTGCAGTGGGACGGACTGCGACCATCACGGTATCGAACCAAATCATCCGGGTGAGCCAGGACGCGGCGGACTGCAGTGGCCAGGTGCTTACGCCCGATCATGCGGATTTGCCGGCCAACGGCGGGACCTTCAGTCTGACGGTGGGCACTGCGTGTAGCTACAC
>JBBSHP010000641.1:0-3835 GCA_038232555.1 Bryobacterales bacterium | reverse complement strand
CTTTCAGACCTCGCCTCGCGACGACGCCCTTGCGTTTCGCTATGACTTCACCTCCATCAGGTTGTCAAAAGGACTTTCACCTTCGAGCTGTCGAACATGCTCGGCACACATAAGAAAAGCCCCGGGAACGGTTTGCACCGGCCGGGGCTTGTGTTTAATCGGGCAACTTCCTACTCTCCCACACACTTGCGCGTGCAGTACCATCGGGGCTGAAGGGCTTAACTTCCGTGTTCGGGATGGGAACGGGTGGGACCCCTACGCTAAAATCACCCAAAATTAATGATGGCTGGCCCTTGCGGGCCAGGTTTCGAGATTTGAATATGACGGGCAACGGTTGCACAAGAGCACCAGCTCTGTGCCTTTAGTAAATTTTATGGTCAAGCCGAACGGGCTATTAGTAACAGTAAGCTCAACGTATTGCTACGCTTCCACATCTGTCCTATCAACGTGGTCGTCTTCCACGGCCCTTCGTAGGGTGTTACCCCTTGGGAGATCTCATCTTGAAGCTCCTCCGATACTTTCCAATCTCGGCCATGCTTCTTCTGAGCAATACCACCACGAACACACGCGTTCCCGGCTCACAAAATACGACCGCCGGGTTCCCCCAGGCTCTTAGTCTTTACTTAGCGGGTGAACTCGCCCCCCATTTGGGCGCCTTGGTTCAAGTAACGTATTCCAGTGATTCAAACCGTTTCTCGTTGGACATGACAGACATTCGTTATGCCAAGCACACGACGTTAGGATCCAAAGACCTGTTGTATGGACTTACTCTGAATAATGATCCCACGCTCGGAGATCTCTGGAACAGTGTGGGAGTGTGGAGATATCCCTGGTTGTCCTCTGGAAGTGCTCCCTCGCCAGGCGCTCAGGCAATCATAGAAGGAGCCCTCGCACAACATGTTGCGGGTGTGGGCGCATACACGATGTGGAATAACCATCTGTATGCGTCTTTATGCCTGTATCGCTCGGCACACCTGGGTGGTCCGCAGCCTTTGACTGGCAAAGACTTTACATACAACATTCATGGAGTCGCACCTTATTGGCGGCTGGCGTGGCAGCAGACATGGGGATTGAACTATCTGGAGGTGGGTACCTCCGGCATCCACCTGAGCTCGATTCCGGGTGGGGTTTCCGGCAGACGCGATAAGTATACGGACCCAGGCGTTGATCTTCAGTATGAACGACCATTTGGAGCGGACCTGCTAACCGTCCATTCGACTTACATTCATGAGACATCTCACCTCGATGCAACCTTCGCTGCCGGCGGGGCGGCGGAACCTCGCATCCTTTGAATACGTTTCGGGCGAATGCTACCTATCACTTGCGGAGCCGCTATGAATTCACGCTGTCCAGGTTTTCCACAACCGGCAACGCCGATCCAATTCTGTTTGCGCCGGCACCCGTAACGGGCAGTGCGCTGGGCAGCCCCAACAGCAGCGGCTCTATTGGCCAAGCCGGGTACTGGCCGGTGCAGAACATCGAATTGACAGCTGCCTGCACGGGTTATACGAAATTTAACGGTGCGAGCCACAATTATGACGGGTCTGGCCGGAACGCATCGGCAAACAACTCGGTCTACATCGCCTTGTGGCTGATTTTTTGATAGGGGAGTTCTTTAATGCAATCTCAAGAACACGAGCACCAGTCAGTTCCTTCGCATGATTCCCGTCGATCTTTTCTTGGTGCGCTGGCTCGGGTTGGCGTCGGCATCCGTGGGCGTGTTGCTCGCGATTCCAGTCCTGCGGTACATCTTCTATCCGTTGGCGGCTAACGCCGGCGAATCAGACTGGGCCGAAGCCGGTTCGGTCACAAGCTTTTCCAACGTACAAGCGCCCCTGAGCTGCACGCTCGATCTCAAGCAGCGCGATGGCTGGCGGGAGATAGCCAGTCAGCCGGTGGTCTATATCATCAAGTCAGGTGGCCAGATTAAGGCGCTGTCCGCAGTTTGTACCCACCTTGGCTGCTTCGTCCCTTGGAATCCAGGCCGAAACGAATTTGTATGTCCCTGCCATGGCGGCACCTTCTCCGCAGACGGCGCGCATACCTCGGGGCCGCCGCGCCGCTCGCTCGATTCGCTGGAGACCAAAGTCACCGGCGACAAGTTAATGGTGAAGTACCAATATTTTCGTCCCGACGTGCCCTACAAAGAGGTCATCAGTTGAACAGCGAACATACCCCGGCTAGGCCCGACGCGAATCCAGACGAGTCCTTCAGAAGACCCGGTGTCCTCGGGCGTCTGTGGAAATGGATAGACCAGCGCACCGGAGCGGACCAGATACTCCGTCACTCGTTGGATGAACCCATCCCGGGTGGCGCTCGCTTCGCGTATGTATTCGGGTCCGCGCTTCTCTTCATTTTGTTTTCGCAGATTGTGACCGGAATATGCCTCGCGCTTTACTACGTCCCCTCTCCTTTCACTGCTCATGCCAGCGTGGCCTACATCGTTAAGGAAGTGGCGGCAGGGGCCTTTCTGAGAAGTTTGCATTCTTATGGGTCAAGCGCCATGGTCGTAGTTTTGCTTCTGCATTTTATGCAGACGTTTTTCTATGGGTCCTACAAAGGGAAACGCCAGCTCCTTTGGATTTCTGGTTGCACTCTTTCGCTTCTTGTATTGGGGATGACTTTCACCGGCTACCTTTTGTCATGGGATCAGAGAGCCTATTCTGCCGGATCCGTAGGAGCTGACATCGTTGGACAAATTCCATTCGTTGGTGAACGCCTTCGACTGCTCTTGCGTGGCGGCGCAATGATGGGAGCTCTGACGCTCTCCCGGTTTTACGTTCTTCACATTCTCATCATTCCAGGCCTAATCTTGTCGTTTGTAGCCATCCACATTTTCCTGTTTCGCAAAGCGGGAGCCGCAGGCCCGGTGAACGAAAATCCAGTGACGCCGCATTTGCCTGCGGAGACGTTTTATCCCAAGCAATTTCTGATCGATATGACCTTTGTGTTGCTTTGTAATGGGGTTTTTGGGTCTCGTGGCACACTTTGTTCCCGTAACTCTTGGCCCCGAGGCGAACCCTGCCAATAGCGTCTATGTGCCCCGTCCAGAGTGGTATTACGTGCCAATGTTCCAGTGGCTCAAATATTGGGAGGGGTGGAGCACGATCATCGGAGTCTTCATTATTCCCGCAATTCTGATCGGGCTGTTTTCTTGCTGCCGTTTTTGGACCGCGGCCTCGAACGCGGGCCGTGGCGCAGACCCATTCCTGTAGGCGGCGTCTTAATTGTGTTGTTTGGCTTAGTATGGCTCGGCATGACGAGTCGTCTTGCCGATGCGCGCGACCCTACCGTTGCGGCCCAACTCGCTCAACAGCACCAACAAGACGGCGTGGAGTTTTATGCGGCTTTTCATCCGTATTCGGCGGAGGCGCCCGCGGGAACTACGTCAACTTCGCTCGATGCAACGGCGGCTCAGGGGAAGGGTATTTTCGATTCTCATGGCTGTAGTGGATGTCACGGAGAGAGCGGAGGTGGCGCCATTGGGCCCGCGCTGACGCACATTTCCAGTCAATATCCACCAGCCCAATTGACAGCGCTTCTGAGAGCTCCGACTGCCAATATGAAAGCTGCCGGCATGGTGGGCCTGACTTTGGGCAGTGCTGAAATGAAAGCTCTGGTCTCCTACCTGGCCGGCCTCGGAGGAGCATCGGCGGGCTCTGTAGCGCCGCCCGCTTCCCGGCCGTCTTCACCTGCGCCAGTTCAAGCGGGAGCGGGTGCAACAGCCGCAGGAACTGCAAGTTCGACCGGCGGCGCAACGGCCGGCCATGGAAAGACCATCTTCGATTCTCAACGCTGCAGTGGATGCCACGGAGCCACTGGAGGTGGTGGAGTT
>JBBSHP010000640.1:0-3835 GCA_038232555.1 Bryobacterales bacterium | reverse complement strand
GCCTATTTCGATTCGCTCGGGATTCCGAGATTAACTGGCGGCCGATAGCTCAACCCGCCGAACCGCCGGATGCGGACCCGCATGTCCGGTGGTGTAACAGGGAAAGCTGGCGACAGCCTACCTATGTTTATTGAAGGTTCTCAAGACGCTAAGGTGTCCTGGGCCACGGCACGCACTACGGCGAACCGAAGCGCATCGATCAACGATGCGGCCGAGTACGGCCACTCGCTGCAGTTCATGGATCGGCGGCTCACCTCACAGGGTATCCAGGACGACATCAAATCCATCAAGAAACTGCGTGCGGGTGAAGGGGACGAAGTACGCGTACGCGTTGCCAATGTGACTCTGGCCAACCTCGAACACGGCTGCGCCAAACGGATCGGCGCCGCGGATCTGCGTAGCGCGCAGGGAAAATTAATTGCCTCCCTGATGTCAGCGCTGGCGGAGTTTGAGCGGGATCTACTGCGCGAGCGGGTCCGTTCGGGCATCGCGGCGGCTCGCAAGCGTGGCGTCGTATTCGGCCGGCGACCAGGCCAGCGCGTCAAGGCCGATCGTTACGCGCCAAAGTCCTAAAGCTCGTCGGCGAAGGACAGTCATACCGGGAAATAAGCCACCGGCTCGGGTTGAGCAAGAATACCGTCCTAGATATCGTCAAACACAATCGCGCTATGCAGCTCTCCTTGAATCCTTAACGTGCTTTAAATTCCGTTTCGTGTCTTCTCCTCCGGCTGATGGCGTCAACGTAGATCTCGGAATCCGGTTCTTTCCCAAAGATGGCAACGAGCGGCGAGGAGTCGAGGATCATTCGGGCAGGCCATGTTCGTCGTAGAGGTATTCGGCGTGATCAAGATACGGCCGCTTAATGTAGGCGGCGGCGCGGTCGGCGATGGCCCGGATGTCGGCGGCGAGCGCTTCGGGATCGCGCTTGTGGAGGCGTTCATAGCGTTCGCGCAGGGCTTCCGTGACCGCGCGGGTCAGGGTTTCGCCAGTCTCCTTGGCGATCGCCTGGGCGAGCCGGTGGACTTCCGGGTCCTTGACGTTGAGGCTTATGGTGTTCCTTTCTTTCTGTACCAGTTGTCTACCTTGCTTTATGCTAGCCCGTCTCCCGATTCCCGGCAAGCCCGGCCGGTTCAATAAGGGACCACTCCTCCAACCGTCAAAAATTGCAGTGCGTCATTGATCTCATGCACCGCTTCTACCAGGCTGCCGCACCTTCCTATTAGATCGCACTGCCCTGCTCCGGTGGCTCGAAGCTCTCGAATCCGGCGATGATTTTTCGACCGAAGTACGACGTAAGGGAACGGCTCTCGACCGAGCTGGACGGCTGCGGGATTTTACGCCGAGCAGCCTGCGTCCCGCTCCAGCAGCCCCGGGCGTCTACGAGACGAGGCTGAATTCCTTACCTCAGGGCGTGCATCTGGAGTTCGGACACCTCACCATCGAGTAGGGCTCGCCCGAGCAACTCCTGGACCGACTTTGCTCTCTCAGGCGTTGGTGAATTTGGAAAAAGGTCGTGACATGATAAGTGCATCCCGCGTATTACGTAACATAGATCACAATAAGAAATGGGGAGGGGGCCCAAGCCAGCAGTGTCAGCCGCAGTGTGAGGTGACCGAGTAGACGGCGTGACCCGGAAATCGTACCCTCGGCAGGTCTCCACTGCCGCTACGTAAACTCCTAATTCTGTTTTTTGAACCAGCGCGCGCACTCGCACTGCGCCCCCGCGACTCCGACGTGGGCGCAGCCCGAGAGCGCCAGCCGCGCTTCCCCGCCCCGCTAACTCGGCACCTTCGTTTTAACCAGTGTTGCGCGTTGCTCCCGCACCCGCTGCCCTGCTGCGGCTCACACAGCCGCGTAGCCCGTTCAAACCGTATATATAGATAACATCGTTTATACTGTATACGAATGGGTGCCAGGATCATTGCCATAGTTAACCAAAAGGGCGGTTCCGGTAAGACGACCGTCAGTATGCAGCTAGCCTCATCACTTGCACGACGCCGGAACAAAGTTTTAGTGGTTGACGCAGACCCGCAGGGCACAGCCACTCGATGGGCCGCCTCTGCCGAGGATAGTCGGGCCTTCCCTGCTTCTGTTGTGGGACTGTCAGCAGCCACAGCTAAGGTACACCGCGAGGTCAAGAAGTTCGTAGATGATTACCAATACATTGTGATCGACTGCCCACCGGCCGCTGATTCTCCCGTACCGCAAAGCGCCCTGCTGATCGCCGATCTCGCAATTGTGCCACTCATCCCGTCTCCCCTCGATCTCTGGGCAGCGGTGGCCATTAGGAAAGTTATCGACAATGTGCGTGATCTCAATGAGTCCTTGATAGCCAGACTGTTGATCAACCAGTGCCAACCGAACACGACCTTGGCAAAAGAAGCGCTCGAGGTGCTCCGGGAATTTGGAATTCCACTATTTGCAACGTTCATACACGATCGTCAGGTGTACCGCCAATCTGCGGTATTTGGTCAAGGTGTTCACGATCTAGGAGCCAGGGCGAACGCCGCGATCCATGAGGTAAATGAACTGACAGATGAAGTGTTAACCCTGGTTGGCACGATCTAGGCGATATAGTATAAATAGTTAAAACGATATGAAGAGTATAAAAGGTGCTCTTGGCAGATCACTTAAGACCGAAGAGGAGGCACTTCAGGCCCGCTTTGATCGCGCTGAGTCTGTGTTCGAGGAAAAGCATCCAGCACGGCCCGCAGCGCCGGATCGAGTGATCCGCGACAGCTTTACGCTGCCCAGCATTGATTATCAACTCATCGCGGCGCTCAGGACCCGGTGCCTAAACTCAGCAATAAGTGCCACGAAGAGTGAGGTCATTCGCGCTGGCCTGCACGCTTTGGAGCGGATGCAGGATGAGGAGCTTTTAAAAGTTATTGAGAACTTGCCGAAGGTAAAGACGGGCCGACCGAGCAATATCGTCTAAACTATATTCACCGTTAGCATTGTTCACATAGGTCCTGCTGTATTCAATAGCTCCAGATCATTCACCAGGGCCTGAGACAGGGCAAACAGGCGCTCCAAAAGTTCCTCCGGCGAGCCGAACTCCACCGTGAGCCGGCCGGGTTCGAAGAGCACGCCAGAGGGCAGGGAAGCGAGCCGGGTGTCGTAGACGCCGGGGGCAGCGGGCACGGAGACCCGGGAGGCGCGGGTAAACTCGCGGATGCGGTCGAGCTCGGCGGAGAGCTTTTCTTTGCGGTGGAGCTCCGTCGCAAAGGCCTCGCCGGATTCGAGCGCTGCGAGAGACCGGAGCAGGGAAGCGCGATCGAGCAGGAAAGTGCGGCCGGACTGATAGCCCCCGAAGCGGTGCATCAGTTGGATGGCGCGGCGCCGGCCCACCTGGAATACGGACTCGATGACCGAGCGATCGACCACGGGGACGGAGAGCTGCAGGAGCTCGGCTTGGATGGGGGGAAGTCGAAGCAACCAATCACTTTGGCGGGGCATGGGCGGAACAAGGCTATTGTAGCATGCATGTGCACAGGTGTGCAACATGGCTCCTGTTCGATCACATTGTTCAGATAAGCGCACGACCGCACTCGCATCTTCAGGTAAAAGATCTCACCGCTGTCCTTCACTTCCTGGACCGCACGATGCATGATCGAAAGCGGACCGCTCTGTTTGCGCAGAGCGTGCCGGAATAGGGTGTTGGCGGCCCGAACGTCTCGTTGTTTGCTCAGGATTTTAAAAGACTACCGGCTGAAAGCCGGTAGAATCCTTTGCGACTGAAAGTCGAGGTTGCGGCTGAAGCCGCCTGAAGTCTGCTCCGGCTGAGAGCCGGCTCAAGGCTTGGTGGGCGCTGTGATTTTGAAACCCTCTTCGT
>JBBSHP010000639.1:0-3837 GCA_038232555.1 Bryobacterales bacterium | reverse complement strand
GCGATCAGGCGCGGGGGGCCCCACGGACTGCCTCCTTTTACCAACGCGACCAGCAACATTTCGAGCATCATGAACACGGCACCCGCGATGATCCCAGTTTGGCGCGGCACAGCCAGCGGCGGCATCTCCAACAACCCTAATGACAACCAGCAGCGATTCGACAAAGCCAGCGATCCGCTGTTGAAGAATTTCCCGCCAAAGTAGGAGAGGTCTCTGCGAATCAAGCCAATTTCCACGGTAAGTGGGAGGCCGCTGTCTTCCGGGAAAGCGGCAAACAAGGGTTGAGGAGAATATCGCTCAGAGGCGACGCAAAGCGCCGACGGTTTTGTTATCCAAATCTGTTCCTCCGAATGAGGATGGGCTCCCACCTGCTGAGTAACGAGGCGAGTCCCGCAGTCAGTTCTACCGCACGTTGCAAAATAGGAGAAACATCGTGAGAACAGCTATGTCGTTTTTAAGTAATGAAACCGTCGCTCGGTGCGTTCACAGATCAGGTCACAGTGCATTGATCACGGGAGTCGCGGTCACCCTGGCACCGTTGATCGGTCTTACCGCGTGCGCGACGAAAACCGATCAGAGCGCAACGAAAGAAGCAATGCCCTCAATCGCAGCTGCCCCTGCGCCCCCTGCAGCCACGCAGAAGGAACCAGCGCCCCAAACCCTGGCTAACGTTGGCGAGTTTGGAGAGAATATCTACGACGCGGCCAAGGCTGGGAAGTGGTCTGAGGCGCAGACTAAACTGACTGAACTGAAGGACGCGATGAAAACATCTGGCGCAACTTTGAGTAAGTCAAGTGAGCAACAGAACAAACTTCAGGGTCTCGTCGCATCGCTCGATACGTCCATTGGCAAGAAAGCAAAATCCACCACCATGCGGGACGCGAACCAGGTAATGTTGAAGTCAGCGGATATAGCCGGAACGATGCGCAGCCGGGAGGAATGTTCGGTTTAACGGGGTTAAGCTACCAATTCAACCGGCGCTTTTCCGTATATTCCGGTGTTCGTTTCGGACTGACAGCGGAAACTGCCCGAGTGGGCTATCTCGGCGGCATCACGTACGGCATCGGCAACCTGTACAAAGAGCAATGAGATGTATTGAGATTCGGGCAGTGCACAAAACCGCGAGATTATTCTTGATGTTAGTCATGACCGGGTTCAGTGTGCACGCTGAACCGGCTCAGGATCCCCCTCCGGGACCACCGTCCGTGCCAACGATCGATCTGAAGGACGCGTTGCGGCGTGCTCGCGATTTCAGTCCTCAGTTGAAGGCGGCGACAGTAAATGCGGCCCTCGCCCATCAGAATCGGTTGCAGGCCAGAGCCGGCCGCCTGCCGACAGTAAACGCGCTTAACCAATTCGTTTACACGCAGGGAAATGGCACACCTTCCGGCGTGTTTATCGCTAACGACGGCGTTCACGTCTATAACGAGCAGGCCGTGGTGCGCGAAAATCTGTTTTCCCTAATCCGTGGTGGTCAGACCCGGCAAGGCACAAGCAGCTGAGGCGGTGGCGTTGGCACAGGAGGTAATTGCTTCGCGCGGCCTTGTATTTACCGTTGTGCAGAACTATTACAATCTGCTCGCCGCTCAACGTGAGATTGCCAACGCCGGAAATTCCCTCGATGAGGCCAAACAGTTCCTCGATATCGCACAAAAGCAGGAATTTGCCGGCGAAGTCTCGCATGTTGATGTGGTCAAGGCGGAACTACAATTTGAGCAGCGGTCTCGCGATCTTGACGCGGCGAAGCTGAGAGCGGATGAAGCCCGCCTGGCATTCGCTGTTCTTCTGTTCGCGGACTTCGACCAGACCTTCACCGTACTGGACGACCTTTCCACATTGCCACCTCTTTCACCTATGGATGATCTGCAAGGTCTAGCGGGACAGAAAAGTCCAGAGATTCAGAGCGCCAGAGCGAGTGCTAAGGAGGCAAGAAACGCGGTGACCGTGGCGCGCTATGCCTACTTGCCGTCGCTTGCATTGACGTTTTATTACGGGATTGATGCAAATCAATTCGCCGCCCGTGTCAGTTCCCCCACAGCCGGCGTAAACCGAAGCACTCTGCCGAATTTCCAGGTTCCTCACCGGCAGAATCTGGGCTTCGCCGGCGATATCACGCTGGACATCCCCGTTTGGAATTGGGGAGTTACGCGAAGCAGAATCCGGCAGGCCGAGTATCGCCAAAGTCTCGCGCAGGTAAACGTTCGTTTCGCCGAGCGCCAACTCCAAGCAAACCTGCGATCCCTGTTCAGGCAGGCGGAAGTGGCGCTCAGCGAGGTGGCTTCGTTGCGCCGTTCTCTTGATTATTCAGAGGAAAATAGGCGGCTTACCCTGCTGCGGTATGAAGCGGGCGAATCAAATGCCCTGGAAGTAGTGACAGCGCAAGATATTGTGGCATTGGGCCGCCGAGCGTACGATGACGGTCTTTCTCATTACCACATTGCGCTTGCCAACCTGCAAACACTAACCGGAAGGTTGTAGATTATGCAGCCCGGATGCTCCGATACTCTTCGCGGGAACGCGGCGGTTCTTCTGGCTGCCGTGTTGATGACCGCCTGTGGGAGCTCCCCGAAATTAAGCAGTCCGCCAGCGGATGTTACGGTGCAGGTGACCAAAGCGGAGAACCGGCAGATTTCTCAAATCGTGTCCGCGGGCGGAGTCGTTTTTCCGCTGCACCAGGCGTCTTTGTCGCCCAAAATCACCGCTCCGGTCAAAACGTTTAATATCAAGCGGGGGGACCATGTCCACCGTGGGCAGCTACTCGCCGTTCTGGAAAACAAAGACTTAGCGGCTGCGGCAGTCTCGGCGGCCGGCACTCTCGACACGGCTAAGGCGACCTACGCCACCACGACAGCCACCAGCATCCCCGAACAGTTGCAGACGGCCAAGCTCAACTTGCGAAATGCCGATGCCAATTTGAAAGCGCAACAGAAACTCTATGACAGCCATCTTTGGCTTTACGAGCAGCATGCCATGGCTCGGAAGCAGGTGGACCAATCTCAGGTGGCCCTGACTGCTGCCACAAGCCAGTATGAGACCGCGAGCAAACACCTGAACGATCTCGAACAACGTGGGCAAGCCGAGCAAAAGAATGCGGCTAAAGGCCAGTTGGAATCGGCCCGCGGGCAGTATTTAGCTGCGCAGGCGCAACTGGGATACTCTGATCTGCGTAGTCCCATCGATGGTGTAGTGGCGGAACGACCGTTGTATCCAGGGGACATCGCGACAGCGGGAACGGCGCTGATCACAATAGTAGATGTCTCGAAGGTGATTGTGCGGCTGCATGTGGCGCAGCCTCAAGCTGCTCTGCTGAAACCTGGCGATAGCGCCATGATCGAAGTGCCGGGACTCAAAACTGCAATACCCGGCAAGATCACGGTCTTCAGCCCCACGCTGGACCCGAACAGCACCACACTGGAACTTTGGGTGGAAGCGGCCAACCCCGCCAATCAACTTGAGCCAGGTACCTCGGTGCAAGTAAATCTTACTGCCAAGGTGGTAGGCAACGCAGTGGTTGTGCCTCTCTCCTCGATACTCACCGCCGCCGACGGAACCACCTCAGTTATGGTTGTAAATTCCAATAGCCGGGTGTACCGCAAGAAGGTCTCGACCGGCATAGAGGAGAACGGCAATGTGCAAATTCTGAGTGGCTTGAATGCAGGTGAGGAGATTGTTGCAACGGGCGCGTACGGTCTGCCGGACAACGTAAAAGTGACACCTAAACCTTCTCCTGGAGCGGGTAGCGGCAACGGTCCGGGCACGCGGAAGTGAGATTGATATGGAGGTAAACCAGCCGGATAAGGATGCGGACAGCGGTAATCGAAGTTCCTTCTGGTTGAT
>JBBSHP010000638.1:0-3843 GCA_038232555.1 Bryobacterales bacterium | reverse complement strand
ATAAATTTCTGCAGGCTTGGTCGAATGCGGACCCGGACTTGCCCATGATTCTGCATGCCAGAGCAAACCATCATTAACGGGCTGGACGGACTGCGCCAGCTCATCGGCCAAGAGGCCGGGGCGAGCGACTGGTTGACGGTCACGCAGGAGATGATCGACAGTTTCGCGCACTTGACCGACGATCATCAGTGGATTCACGTCGATCCCACTCGCGCCCAAGCGGAATCTCCTTACCAGACCACGATTGCCCACGGCTTCCTGACGCTGGCCCTGCTGAGCCGCCTGTCTCGCGACGCCATCGAGGTTCGGGGTGAGTTCAAGATGCGGATCAACTACGGATTCAATCGGGTTCGCTTTGTTTCGCCAGTCCTCGCAGGATCGCGCATTCGGGCGCGCTTCACGCCTCAGAAGGTAACGGAAAATGAGGTCACATGGTCGGTGACCGTCGATATCGAAGGTACTGAAAAACCTGCTCTCGTAGCTGAGTGGCTCGGACGATTCTACTAATGGACAGACGACTTTTCCTCCAACTCCCCGTGCCTTTGCTCGCGGCACCGCAAATCTCTGGTACTCCACCCCGGTCTCCGACACGGATGAAACTCGGGACGCAGCACGGCCATTCTGACGACATCCTGCGAGCTTGCGCCGCTTTCGGAGTGAATAACATTTGTAGCGGCACAGTGTCAGCGCGCTTCGATGAGAACTGGTCGGTAGAAGGACTGAAGCGATTCCGTGAACGGGTCGAATCCTTCGGCCTGCGGCTCGACATGGTGCCGCTGCCGCTCAGTTCGAACTACATCACCAAGTCGGAGAATCCCAACATCATGCTGGGCAAGAGCCCGGAGCGGGATCGCGAGATCGACAACATCTGCCAGATGATTCGCAACTGCGGCCAGGCCGGTATCCCTTCTGTGAAGTACAACCAGACCATTCTGGGTGTTGTGCGTAGCGGGACCTCGCCAGGACGCGGAGGCGCGCTGTACAGCACCTTTGTGTACGACCAAGCCCGGCAGGAGCCACCGCTCACGGAAGCAGGCCCGGTTAGCGCGGAGATGATGTGGGAACGCATTACGTATTTCTTGAAGCGCGTCGTTCCGGTGGCCGAGGAGAGCAAAGTGAGATTGGCGTGCCATCCGCACGATCCCGGAATGCCCCGCGACAAAGGCTTCCGCGGCGTTCATCGCGTGCTGGGAAATGTAGAGGGCCTCAAGCGCTTCATCGAGATCAACCCGAGCCTTTACCACGGCCTCAACTTCTGTCAGGGCACAGTTTCCGAGATGCTGGAAGACCCGCGACGCGAGATCTCTGATGTGATTCGCTATTTCGGCTCCCGCAAGAAGATCTTCAACGTGCATTTCCGAAACATCCGGGGCAAGTTTCTGAATTTTCAAGAGACCTTCCCGGATGCCGGCGACGTCGATATGCTCGCGGCTTTGCGGGTCTACAAAGAGGTGGGCTACGATGGCATGCTGATGCCGGATCACGTGCCGAAGATTGCTGGTGACGAAGGCGGCAGGCAAGCCTTTGCGTTTGCGTTTGGCTATATTCGCGGGCTGCTTCAGTCCATCGATGGCTGAGCTGGACTACCCGGGGCACGTTTGCGCAGCGGCACTTCGCGCAAGAACAGATTTACCACCGTCGCCACCGTCATCAGGACCGCGCCCACTAAAAAGATAGCGTGCAGGCCTTTGACCAGGGCGTCGTGAACGTTGTTCATCAGCACATGCAAAAGTTGGGCTCCGCCCGGATACATCCCAAATGCGGCCTCCAGCCGGGACCGGATCTGAACAAGTTGCAGCGGATTATTGAAAGGAGCCAGCGCCCGCGCCGGTGTTCCCAGAGGCACGTGAGCACGGAACTGATCGTGATAGATACTCAGCAGCACGGAACCGAAGAGCGCGACGCCGACGGTACTGCCGATAGAACGGAAGAACTGAGTGGACGCGGTCGCGGCACCCATGTGCTGTGGCGGCGCTACGTTCTGCACAACCAGCGTGTAGATGGGCTGCATGATGCCAATCCCGACTCCGACGATGATCATGTTACGGATCACTTCCCGCTCGGTGGTGGTGGCGTCCATGGCCGCCATGAGGAACATCCCGACGGTAGCCAGTGCAGCGCCGCCCACCGCAAGCCAGCGGTAATGTCCCGTTTTGCTGATAATTTGGCCGGCTGCCACGCTGCTGATCACAGCGCCTATTAACAGCGGAGTGAGGAGCGACCCGGAATGCGTCGCTGAAACACCGAGCACGCCCTGCATAAAGAGCGGTACATAGAGAATCACGCCGAACATGCCGATGCCCAGGATGAAGATGGCTATCGAGGAGACTGCGATGATCGGATCGCGAAAAAGCCAGAGCGGCAACAGCGGCTCCGATGCGCGGCTCTCCGCAAACAGAAAGACGGCCAGCATCACGATCGATAGGGCCAGCAGGACCAACACGCGCTGAGCCCCCCAGCCGTAATCGGTGGCCCAGGTGAGCGCCAACAACAGGGGAACCAGACAGGCGATGAGTGAGCCCACGCCAAGCCAATCAATCACGCGCTTTACCCCGTGCGGACGGAAGTACGGAAACTCGAAGAAGATGGCCGCGATGGCCAGCAAGCCCACCGGAAGGTTGACGTAAAAGGTCCAGCGCCAGGAGTAGCGGTCGGTAATCCACCCGCCCAGAGTGGGGCCGAAGATCGAAGCCATGCCCCACACCGCCGCAAACAGACCTTGGTAACGGGCCCGCTCCGCCGGCGCGAATACGTCGCCGATGATGGTAAACAGGAGCCCGACGATAATGCCCGCTCCCACGCCCTGCAGCCCCCGGAAGAATATCAGTTGAGCCATCCCATCGCCGGGAATCCAGGACATTTCACCAGAAGCGCCGCACAGAGCCGAGGCCAGAACGAAGAGCACGGACCCAGCCAGGAAAAACCATTTCCGGCCGTAGATGTCGGATAGTTTGGCGAAGATCGGAACGGAAATCGTAGAAGTGAGCAGGTAAGCCGTGGTCACCCAGGGATAACGATCGAATCCGTTGAGCTGCGAAATGATGCGCGGCATGGCAGTTCCGACGATGGTCTGGTCGAGCGCTGCCAGCATCAGAGTGAGCATCAGTCCAGCCAGCGTTCCAATCATCTGCTGGCGAGTGAGGTTGTGGAAACCTGCAGTAGGCTCCGGCGCGGCGGTCGACATGGGTAATTTCCAGCTTAACGTGGGGACGCAAGTTTCTTGTTGCGCCTTCCGCAAACTTTGGGTCATAGTAGAAATGAAGTTTATGGGCTCAGGCGATTCTCGATGGCGGACCAATTCCTCTACTTTACAGAACTGCTGGGTCTCCAAGTTTATGACCTGAAGGGGCGCAAAATAGGCGTTATCAAAGACGCCGCGCTGGTCCCGCGTATCCATCCTTCGCGAATAGACAGATATTTGGTCGGAGGGGGATGGGCTTGGCTAACCATTCGGCATGAGCAGGTGCGCTCGATCGGTTTCGATGGTATCTATCTCAAAGACGAACAACTGACGCCACATCACTCCGACGAGTCAATGCTGCGATTACGGCGCGATCTTCTGGATCAGCAGATCATTGACGCGCAAGGACGCAAAGTGGTTCGCGTCACCGATGTGACGTTTGCCTGCCTGTCTGAGAATGGCGGCGAAACTTTGCAGTTGATCGAAGTGGATATCGGAATTCGCAGTATTTTCCGCAGGCTGGTGCAGGGGGTTATTCCGGCGCGGTGGGTACGGCGGCTACAAGGGCCCATCCCGCCCAACTCGCTGAAGTGGGAGTACTGTAACATTCTGGAAGCCGATCCCCAGCGGCGGTTACAACTCAATCTGAACAACAAGCTCCT
>JBBSHP010000637.1:0-3844 GCA_038232555.1 Bryobacterales bacterium | reverse complement strand
TGAGTGGCTTGGCCGGTTGATCCTGCACGTTCACGCCTGATTGAATGCGCTGGATCATGCCGCTATTGACGTTGCTTGCGAAGCCTTGCATCTGCTGTGCAGTGAGCCCCGAGACCACGAAGCGGGCCTTCTGGATTTTGGTTTGGAAGCGGGCCATATTGTTAGCTGGCCTCTTGTGCGAATTGCGGAAAACATTCACGTACAAATTTCTGTAGCGCCAAAACCGCGCGCACCTGGTGACTAAGTGGGACAGCGCCGTCATATCCCTCCGGCTGGACCGCCCATAGGTTGTAGAAGTGAGGAGCCCAAATGGGACTCAGGCGAACGACCATATGCTTTCCTCGGCTCTGCCTTGTCGTCGTGTTTTCGGCGGCATGTTCACTTGCGATGAGTTCCTCGGAAGTTGGGAATCGGCATTGGTGGGTTAGAAGGAATGGCGGACCGAACTTTGTAGTTAGAGTTACTCGGCACAACTCGCCTTCGCTGCCCGTAACATTCGTTGCAGCAAAATCAAGAATGTCTAGGATTTGCCGACTCTCAGAGCGAGACGGCTTCGGACCTTCCACAAGGATGTCCCGTAGAAGTCCCTTATCGAATTCATTTGAGCAGCACAGTTGCGTGTGTTTCTTGCCGCGGCTGTCCGTTTTCAGATAGTGCCGTGAATGCCAGAGCCTTACGAGCTGTTCGTCGGTAGGAAACCGAACAATGAACTGGCGTCCGTCGATATCAAGCTTGATCGGCTGGGTCGGGTTGAAGTGGCTCATCTTACTTCCCCCGTGCAGGGCCGACAACGGTCCACACCAAGGGGGAAGGAGAACAGGACCCCTCTCGTTGTCGACCCTGCCAAAATCGTTGCGACCATTACCGCCATCGCCCTGAGAAGCGCTCTTTCGCAAGCCTGGTTAACATCTGCGGGCCGCTCTCCGGCATGAGTTGCTTTAATATTTCGGGATAATCCACACCAGCACTCAGAAATTTAGCGGCAAGTTCAGGTTTCCCGGCGATCTTGCAGGTCGTAATCACCTTTTCTTCATGGGTTTCGATCCGGGCAGGTGCAATCGCTGCTCGCGGCGCCATCGCTTGCGGGCCCACTTGCGTCAACAGTCGGTGTAATTCAACACTTCGGTTACTGCTGTGTTTCATTGTGGTCTTCATCTTGCTCCTCCTGTCATTTGCGGCCGGGGAACCGGACGGAGTTCGCCCCGCATGAAAGCCCGAAGAACTGAACTGCTCACGCGAAACCGGTTACCCACCCGGACTGCGGGCAACTGGCCATCGTCGATCATTTTCGTCAGAGCTCGTGGGCTAATTCCGATACTGGCGGCCGAGCTTGCCACGGACAGCAGATTTCCAAAGTCCTGAACGTCTTCTAGTGATCTGGTGCTCACAATTCCAGTCTGATCGTCATTGCCAACTGTGTCGATAGGGCACGTGAAGAAAAGCGGAACAGTAACAACCGGAATGCCGCTTTTACGTGTAGTTTCGCGTGCAACACGTGTGGCGTGTGCCGTTTTTCTTTTGCTCAGCTCGGCTTCGACACTGGAAACCGTGATCTGCCGTCCCTGCCCACTTCCTAGAAGCACCAAGCGGCCCTGCTGAATCAGAACCCGCAACCACCGCTCGCCGATGCCCAGCACCGCACAAGCGCGCCGCCGGCTGATGACAGCCACGGGCTCGCGGCTCTCCCCGGTACCCGGCGTGTGGCCAGGTCCGGAGAGAAACGCGAGACCGCTCTTGCCGTTCACCTGGCTCTTCTACCGGCCCGCTGCTACGGGCACATTGCTGGTCCCCAAGGTTAGCTTTAAGCGATTGGCTGCCTCGATGTCGCGAACGACGCTCCTAATCTTGTTCGCAAGTTCTCCGACTCCGAGTGCTGAGTCGTACCCCACCCTCCCGTCTTCATCACCTAGGAGATCGTCAACTGGATGGCCGACTTGTGGGTCAAAGCGCCGCGGCATGCTGCTGACCCAATTTTCTAAACGATTGCCGGGTTCCGGCACTAAAATCGCATGCAGAGCGACGGTTGAATTGCTCTCAGCGAACCCAATAGACAGCCCCAGCCCGCGCCGGGCAACACGTTGCAAATCGATAGCAGCCGCCTGGTACTCTTTTTGCCATTCCGCGAATTTCTCGCGGAAGTATCCGATACGCGCACCGTCCAGAGTTTCAGCAGCGGCTATCGTGGCAGAGTCGGCCTCGTTCAACTTCGACACCAAGCCTTCTTTTCGCGCCTGAAGCATTCTGACTTGTCGCTCCGCTGCCTGTACCGGTGCGTAAGAATCCCCCGAACTTTCAACATCGCCGGCCATCGTTTCTGAGAAATCCTTTTTTGCAATAGTTACTTGCTCAATGGCTGGCACGAGAGCTTGCTGCACGGCCTCAATCTCGCGGACTAATCGGAGCCGTTCCGCGATGGCCGTTTCGGTTTGCTTAATTGCGCTCTTCAGATTCCCTTCTGAACTCGATTTCTTCTGAAACATTTCGTTCTCCCTTATCGTTTCTGACTACCCTACCGGGATGCGCCCGGCTCGCTTTCTACCGAAAAACCTACCCAACGCTCACGCCATCGAAGGAACAAGGCGCGTGGACACTTCCGCGAGCCCAGCTTGCGCTAGGATCCGCGAGCTTCCCACTGGATCAGCGCGCTGGCTGTCCCGCTTGATACATTCGAAAATCGACGTCGAAATCGTAATCCATTCGAGTTGCGCGCCAAACGACCAGGCGATCGTTTCCCAGCGAATCCGGTCATGCTCGTGCAGGTTACAAGCGTCGACCAGCACATTGCGCCCCCAGCGGAGATACAACGCCGACAGTGCTACAAGCCGCATCGTGATGTCGCTTGGCACGTCTTCCGGAAACCTGAGATCATCGGCCGCCGCGATTGCAAGCCTCGGATCTTGACAGAGCATCTCGGCCGCACGAGTTGATTTCCCGGCGCCAGAGAGCCCGCTGAGGACGATTAGCTTCACGAGTTCTTATCTGACTCCATCCGGACCGCATTCAATGAGAACTTCATCCAGCACGCGGTTTATCTCTGACGCCAACATCTGGCCGACTTGCTCTGGATCGTTGATCTTCGCCAACTGCTCGTAGAATTCATCCGGGATGGTCGATATGCGGCCGAGAACCGCTTGGCGCATTAACTCAGTCAGCGGTTGAGGCCGGCGCCGATGAACCCGGCCAAAGCTAGCCGGCATCGTTGGCGTGCCCCTTCGCATCGACCGCGGCATGTAGCACCGCCGGCAAGTTGGTTAGTACGGCTCTAATCTCGGCGGCCAGGCGGTCACGGTGCTGCTTCGCGTCCGTGATCGATGCCAACTCCGGGGAGACTCGGTCCGGCAGCGCCATGAAGGCTTCACGGAGGGTTTGAGCGATCGTGGCCCACATACTAGCGGCCTCGTTCACGTCGATTAACTGGCCGCGCTTCTGCTGATACTCCAACTGCCGCAAATTAGCAAGCGCGCGTTCCTTACGAGCCTGGGCGTTGGCGAACGTCTCGCCGCCGTCAGTCATAGGCGCGTCTTTAGCGGTGGCTTCCTGCTCGATCTGTTCGTCGGATTTGCCCTCCCGCCGCTTGCGCGAGATCAGGGACCGGTGTTGGCCTGTCTTCTTCGCAAGTGCTTCTTCTGTTAGTCGCTTTTTCTTCATCGTTTCCTTGGTTTCCGTCTGCTGTAATACTGTTTTGCTACAACTTTTGCGGTCTACTGCTAGTACTACTGTGTTAGAAAAGAACAATTTGGTGTAGACTTGTTTTGTGGGTACCACCTCCGCGCCAGGCCCACAACAGAAACGCTTTGCGGCATACATCGACGGTCTGGCGAAAGCCGCGGGGCATGCTGATCGC
>JBBSHP010000636.1:0-3854 GCA_038232555.1 Bryobacterales bacterium | reverse complement strand
TCGGAGTTACGAACGAGCTCCGCTGCCTCATGGTAGCCCCGCTCTCCGTCCTTGCTGATGGAGATCAGGCCACTAAGATGGTCGATTGTCTCTTCGTTATTCATTCGGGTTGTCGGAGTCTCACCCAGTATAAACCCATAACTGCCTCGAACTGAACCGGGTGCATGTTAGCCTCGTATTATCTGTAGAGGGTTCATAATGCTTAAGTTCAGAAACACCGTCCTAGCGCTCTTGTTCTGCCAGGCAGCTGCCTTAGCCGCTGACCAGGGGCTGCTCCGACTGCTCATGCCGGACGCTAAAGTGGTCTCGGGCATCCAGGTGGATGCCAGCAAGACTTCGAAATTTGGGCAGTACGTGCTCTCCCACATGCAGCTTGACGACGAGAGCTTCAAGAAGTTCATCGCCGATACGGGTTTCGATCCCCGCCGGGATGTAACTGAAATTTTGATGGCATCGAATTGGAGCGGCGAGGCGAATGCACGATGGCTGGTGCTGGCCCGCGGAATCTTCAACTCGGCTCGCATCACGAGTGCAGTTCAGGCCAATGGCGGCGCGGTTACGTCCTTCCAGGGGGTGAATCTGCTCTCTACCCTAACAGGACCGAATAATCAATCCACCTCCTCCATTGCCTTTCTGACATCGTCTGAGGCGGCCATGGGAGATCCGGATTCGGTCAAAGCCGCTATCCAGCGCTATCAAAGCAGCAGCGCCGCGCCGGCCAGTCTCGGGACCAAGAAGGTCCAGGACGTAATGGCCAACAACGATTTTTGGTTCATCACACTGGTGCCCATCTCGGAATTCGCCGGCGCCATGCCCGATGCAAACCTGGGCCAAGCCATGAAAGGCAACTTGCTGCAAGGCATCACTCAGGCGAGCGGCGGGATCAAGTTTGGTCCAAACGTACGTTTTTCCGCCGAAGCCGTTACCCGTTCCGACAAAGACGCTGGGGCTCTGGTCGACGTCGTCCGCTTTATCGCGGGCATGCTTCAATTGAACAAGGACAAAAGTGCTACGGCCTCGGAGTTCTCATCGCTGGTGGATACGATGGAGTTGAAGACGGCCGGAAATGTGATGTCTATGTCGATGCTGATCCCTGAGGCGCAGTTAGAAAAGATCCTGGACAGCGCAAAATCCGAGACCAGGCACACCGCCCGCAAGCAGTGATACTGCCTTAGGCCGGCGCCAGGCCCGCATGAATATCCTCAGCCGCGCCATTTTCCGTGAAGTCGCGTCCAGCGCTCTGCTCGGCGCCGTGCTGTGGACTTTCGTTCTGTTCCTGCAGAGGGTCGGCCGCCTTTTCGAAATCCTGGTCCGCAGTTCCGCGTCGTTTGCGACCGTCGGGGAATTATTCGCACTGGCGGTTCCGTTCACCTTAACTTTTACGATTCCCTTGGGCGTTCTCATCGGTGTATTGATCGCGCTCAGCCGGATGTCGAGCGACGGTGAGATTACGGGCATGCGAGCCGCCGGGGTATCCAGTCGCAAAGTAGTGGCTCCCGTGATCACGCTCGCTTTTCTGGGAATGCTGATTACCGCGGCTTCGTCCCTGTGGCTGACCCCTTATTCGATCTCGACGACCTACCGAATTCTCAACAAACTGGTGGCGGAGGAACTTACTGCGGAGGTGCATCCCCGCGTTTTTGAAGAGCAGTTCCCCAACACCGTCCTGTATGTCGGAGACGTGCTTCAGGGACCAGTCACGCGCTGGCGCAATGTATTCATGGCTGATATCCGGCCACCCGCTGAGCGGAAATCCAGAGGCTCCGAGGAGCGCGGGGATTCGCCTCGCGTCACAGTAGCTTCGAACGCGATTGCAATTCCTGATATCGTACACAACCGCATCCAACTTTCTCTTCTCAATGGCGGTACCCATGAAGTGGGCAAAGACATCGCACGTTACTTCAGCACCTCTTTCCCGAAGGGTGACCAACTGCTGGAGGCCACTAAACCCAACGCCGTTCGCCCCTCCAAAGAATATACCGAGTTGGACACCGTGCCGCTGTACCGAGTCGCTTACCAGGATCCGAATCTGGACCTCGCCAAACGCATCGCCGCCCGGATCGAGCTGCACCAGCGCTTCGCCCTCCCGCCCGCTTGTCTTTTGCTGGCACTGATCGGCATCCCCCTGGGCGTTTCATCGCGCAAAGGCGGCAAGTCGACTGCGGTCATCCTGACTGCTCTGCTCGCATTCATGTATTGGATGGGGCTGATTGCCGCGAACGGCTTGGCCCGGGAGCAAAAATTGCCCGTGGGCATTGCGGTCTGGATACCCAACATAATTTTCGCCGTGATCGGAATTGTGCTGCTGATCCGGATGGAAAGACCAGAGCATTACGATTGGGTCGGGATGATACGAGAGTTGATTGTCACGGGATGGCGGCGCCTTCAAGGCACGCTCCCCATTGCGACTGGAGTCCGTGCGCGCCGGTCGTGGCGGTTCCCGCTGGTGCCGCAGGTGGTGGATCGTTACGTGCTTACCAGCTTTATGTTTTACTTCGTGCTGCTGCTGGCGAGCTTTGTGGCGATGACTTACGTCTACACATTCTTTGAGCTTCTCAGCGATATCGTCAAGAACAAAACGCCGATGTCGCGCGTGCTGACGTATCTCGTCTTTCTCACTCCCAAGCTGATATACGACTCCACTCCGATCAGCGTGCTCGTTTCGGTTCTGGTTACTTTCGGACTGCTTACCAAACATAATGAGATCACCGCGTTCAAAGCGACCGGGATCAGTTTATACCGGTTGTCCGCACCGGTTCTCTTGGCGAGCGTTTGCCTGAGCGCCAGCTTGTTTGCTTTCGATCACTACTATGTACCGCAAGCGAACCGGGTACAGGACGCGATCCGCAACGAAATCAAGGGCCGGCCTGTGCAGACCTACTTGCGGCCGGACCGGAAGTGGATCTTCGGCCTGGGCTCTTCCATTTATTACTACAAGTACTTTGATCCGGGCGAGAAGGTGATGTTGGGCGTGAATGTGTATGAGCTGGACCCGGCTAGTTTCCGGCTGGTCCGCCAAATCTCTGCGGAGCGGGCCCGTTGGGAACGGACCTTGCAAAAGTGGGTTTTCGAGAATGGCTGGAGCCGCGACTTCACGGCCAAAGGCGAACTGTTTAAGGACTTCAGCGGCCAAGCGACTACTTTCCCGGAACTGAACGAGACCCCCGACTACTTCCTGAAAGAGGTGCTGCAGGACAAGCAGATGAACTTCCAGCAGCTCGCCACCTACATCCGCGAACTGCGGCAGAGCGGGTTCGACACGGTCTCGTTACAGGTCCAGTTCTATAAAAAATTCGCCGTGCCGCTGTTTGCAGTGATCATGGCGCTGATTGCGATCCCGTTTGCTTTTTTGGTGGGTCACCGCGGAGCAATGGGCGGCGTTGGAATCAGCTTCGTGATCGCTATAGCGTATGTCGCGATCAATCTGCTGTCGGAGCAGATCGGTAACATCAATCTACTTCCCGCAGCAGTGGCAGCCTGGTCCCCCGATACGGTATTCACGCTGGCGGGCCTATATTTCTTTGCCAGAATGCGAACTTAAAGTTAGCGCGCGGTTTGAATGCGCACCAGTTCGCCGGCTTCTACCGGTACCGGTCCTTCGATGGTTTGAGGGTCGCGCCAAAAGTCCATGTATGAAACCTGGTGTACGCAGGAGATCGTGCATAGCGGAGCGCAGCCCTTCTTCGTCAGATACTCCCGCCGAATGTCGACCACCGAGTATTTGGCCAGGGGCTTGGCCGGATAACCTCGCTGCTGCGAGCAGTAGTGCACCAGCCCATCCTCACAGATATACAGGTATCGCGCTCCCGCCCGGCAGCGCCAGTTGTTGGGACGGCCGTGCGCGATGTTGTCCT
>JBBSHP010000635.1:0-3857 GCA_038232555.1 Bryobacterales bacterium | reverse complement strand
CTGAACGTTCAGTATATTGTCGAGATAGATGCGGGAGATCGCGAGTGTTTTTAGGTAATCCACCGCGGTCGCTTCCTCTTTGACGAACCGGCCGAGCGATGTGGTTTCGCGCTGAAAAGCCCATGGAATAAACGCGGTGAATCCCCCCGTTTCTTCCTGGATCTGCCGTACGATGTCGAAATGGTTCATCCGTTGCTCGATGGTTTCGCCGCAACCGAACATCATGGTCGCCGTGGTGCGCATTCCCAGCGCATGCGCCGCCCGATGCACGTCAATCCAATCCTGAGATGAAGATTTGAGCCGGCTGATGCGGCGGCGCACGTCGTCATCCAGAATTTCGGCGCCGCCTCCCGGAATGGAATCGAGACCCGCATCCCTGAGCCGGGCGATGGTATCACGAATCGTGAGACCGCTGACCTCGGCGATGTTGACAATCTCCGGCGCGGAGAAGCAATGGCAGTGAATCGAAAACCTGCTTTTGATGGCCTTTAGCAGATCTTCATACCAATCGATCTTTAACTCGGGATGCAGTCCTCCCTGCATCAGAATTCCGGTGCCGCCCAGATCGATGGTTTCCTGAATCTTATCGAAGATTACCTGGTGCGAGTGGATGTATCCTTCAGCATGCCCCATGGGGCGATAGAAGGCGCAAAAGCTGCAATATTCGGTGCAGAAATTGGTGTAGTTGATGTTACGGTCGATGATGTAGCTGACGATTCCCTCTGGATGCAGCGTGCGCCGTACCGCGTCCGCTTCCATTCCAATACCGATTAGGTCGTCGCTCTCAAACAATTCAGTGGCTTGCTGTCGATTCATAAAACCGTAACCTGGTGCGCGACATGAGTGCCGGCATGAGTCTTAAGATCACTTGCATATTGCAGAAAGCGATCCAGGCCGCGGTACTCAGCCTCGCCGAGCTGGAAAACGATGTTACGGGTCAAATACTGATGGGCTAGATCAGCCGTGATCTGACGGTTCACATGTTCACTTTGAACGATGTCGTCCAGGTGATCCAGGCCAAACTGCAGAGATCTCAAGAACGGCTCGGGAGACTGTGTCGCCACATCCTCGCGGGCTGCCCACACCGCAAAGACCATGGGTAGGCCGGTCAGGTCCGCCCATTCGGCCCCGAGGTCGAGAACATGGAACGGGATATCCGCGGGATCGAGCAGTAAAGCCGGATCGCCAATGATCAGGCAGGCGTCCGCGTGATCCAGCATGCGCACCAGATCGGGAGCTTCGGAAATAAACAAAGGTTCGGCCCCATACTTCTGCGACAGGATAATGCGACTGAGCACCACCGAGGTCCGGGAGCTGGAATCGGCCGCCAGCGTCCGAATTTCGGCGAACGGCACTTTCGAGATCAGAAGAATGCTTCGCACCGGACCGCGGCACGCAATGCCGGCACCCCGGATAATTTCGAGATTCTGACGGGTCAACTGAATGGAAGGAACAATTCCAATTTCGGCGCTTCCTTCAGCCAGGCGATCCGCGCACTGCGATGGTACGGAAAAAGACAGATCGAAAAGACAGCGTTGATCCCCGTGCAGCATGCCCCAAACCAAGGGGACAGTGTTCAGGTATTCAACAGCGCAGACACGTACCTTATGATGGGGGGGCAACTTTCAGTTTAGCAAGCAAGGCCAGCTCAGCTAAGTAGGTGCTACTTTTTGTTCGACTGACCTCGGACGACGATCAGATGGGCAATATCGACGCCCTCAGTTGTCACAAAACCAACGGTAACCTTCGCTTTGACGCGCAGCTTGCCCTCTATTTTGGTTTCAGGCTTGATCAGAAAGGTGCGGTTCTCAGGCGGCTGACCGAGGATGCTGCGTGAGACGACGATTTTCTCAGACGAAACTTCGACGATAGGTCCCGAGAAAGTCTCCTCATACTGCGGCTCGGATTTCTGCTGTTCTTGTTTCGGCTCAGTATGTTTGGGATCGCTGGGTTCCTGAGGAGAGGCCCAGGTGGCGCATAGCAAGCAGGCGATCCAGAGCGTTTGCGTCAACTTAAGCCACACTATTGAATGATAGTCCAATCGTCTGAAAGCGCCATGAACTTGCGATTAAGTCCGTTTCATATACACGCCTCTAAGAATAAGTAATAATGGCGAACCGATTGCACGTTGTTTAGCGAGGAGCGTTTTCGGGATGAAGAGCTTGTTTGCGTTAGGCGCGGTTCTTTCAGTAGGGGCGTTCGGGCAATCCGGACAGGAAAACGTTGCTGAGATCATCAACCGCTCCGCAGCCGCGATGGAGAGTAACTGGAAAGCTGCACCAGGATTCTCTTACGTGGAGCGTGATGTACAGAGCAAGAAAGGCGGAGCAAAGACTACGAAATCCTATGAAGTCAGTATGATTGAGGGATCGAACTACAACCGCCTGATCGCTATCAACGACCAGCCGCTCTCAAAGATGCAAGAACAGCAGGAACAACAGAAAATGAAAGCGGAGATGGACCGCCGCCAGCGTGAATCAGCGAGCGTGAGAGCCAAGCGGATAGCCAAGTACGAGAAAGAGCGGAGGCAGGATCATGCCATGATCGCCGAAATGTCCAAAGCCTTCGACTATAAACTGACCGGAAGCGAGCGCGTGAACGGACACGATACCTGGGTGTTCGACGCCCTGCCGAAGCCGGGCTACCAGCCCAAGTTGCGCGATGCCAAAGTTCTTCCTGCTATGAAAGGCAAGCTGTGGGTGGATAAAAAGCAGTACCAATGGGTAAAGGTTCAAGGCGAAGTGATCCGTCCTGTGTCATTCTTCGGTGTGCTGGCGAAGGTGAGTCCGGGAACGCGATTCGTACTGGAGCAGGAGCCGGTGACCGGAAGTCTCTGGCTGCCGAAACATTTCAGCACGAATGTAAAAGCTTCTGCGTTGGGGTTTATCAACCAGAGCTCCACCGACGACGAGACTTACAAGGACTACAAACCGAATGCGCACTCTGCCGGGCTGACCGCGGGGAAAGCGAAGAGCCGTTAGGCGACCGCATCCGCCGGCTTGGAAGAAGCAAGGTCTCCGGCACTGAGGTTTGCTACTTCTTCTATAGCTGCTGCCAGAGTGCCGAGAATCTTTTCCCCCACCAACTTCTCGGTGCGCTCAGTCTGGCCTTCCGGTGTCGCCCAGAGACAAACCACCACGGTGAGCGCGGGGAAACGTGTTCGCAACTCCTTTGCCAGTGAACGGGCGTGCATCGCGGCCAAGGGTGGCAAGGCACAGATACAGACAATGTCTGTTGAATCGTCAGAAGACAACTGCTCGATGATGGAGACCGGAGGCGGAGAAAGTGAAAATCCTAGAGCGATGTATCCGGCTCGTTCCAGGAGTTGGGCCAGCATCGCGGCCGTTACTTCATCCGCCGCGTCGTTGGCGCCGAAGCATATGACACGGCGTCCGGGCGAGCGAAGCACCGGCTCTTCCGCTGGCATGCCGCCCACTTCACGGACGATCTCACCTGTGCTTTGGCAAATGAATTCCAGACTCGCATCCCTCAGCTCGCTCCGATAGCGATCCTGTTCAGCCATGCTCAGCGCCGGCACGACAATTTCGTCGTAGACCTGGACCAGGGAGCTCGTTTTCACGCCAGCCTGCACAATGCTCCTGGCCTCCTCGATATCCAGCGCCAACAGCCGCTGATAAAAGCGCTCTGCGGGCAGCAACACCGACTCGTCTCCGAGTAAGATATCAAGAAATTGAAGATGAGGTACGTGTCTTCCGATCACGACCAGACAGACCGTTAGAGGGGTGGAAAGAATCAGGCCGACAGGTCCCCACAGAGAAGCCCAGAACACGGCCGCCACCAGAATCGCCAAGGAGGAGATCCCGGTGTGGGCTCCGTACAGCCAAGGTTCAACGACG
>JBBSHP010000634.1:0-3881 GCA_038232555.1 Bryobacterales bacterium | reverse complement strand
TTGCCTCTTCCATCAGCGCTTGCGTGAACGGCGATGCCTTCAATTGTTCTGCCCAGGGTGCCACCGTCAATGCCTGGGCGCGCTCAGCATCCCGTTGCTCCTGCGTCTCTTTATTAGCCGCGCGTTCTTCAGCCGATTCCAGGGACTTAAGGCTGTTTTCGAGATTGTCGAGGAAAGACATCTATGGTTTCAGTCCCGATACTACGGCGATTGCATCAATTTCGACATTCACATCGCGCGGCAGCTTAGCAGCCTGGACGGTGGCACGCGCTGGCGCGTTTTCTGCGAAATACTTCCCACAGGTTTCGTTCATCGCTTGAAATTCGCCCATGTCTTTCAGATAAACCGTCGTTTTTACGACTGTGGCCAGAGACGCTCCGGAGGCTTCGAGTACGGCCTTCAAGTTCTCTAAGACGCGCTCGGTCTGTTCGACGATGCCACCCTGTATCAGTTGGTTGGTGGAGGGGTCCAGCGGAATCTGACCGCTCAAGTACGCCATGCCATTGGCGACCACGGCTTGCGAATAGGGCCCAATGGCTTTCGGGGCCGAGTCTGTCGAAATACATTTCTTCATAGTTTCAAAGTTCCCACAAGTTCGCTCACGTTGTTGAGTTTCTCCGCTCTCACAAACTCGTCCAGCTCACGCGCGACTCGCGCTGGAGCTCGTGGATCCCAAAAAGTCGCTGTACCCACTTCTACGGCCGATGCGCCGGCTATAAGAAACTCAGCCGCATCTAAGCCTGTCTTGATACCGCCCATTCCAATCACCGGCAGGCGAATGGCATGACTGGCTTCATAAACCATTCTCAGGGCAATCGGCTTGATGGCAGGGCCCGAGAGACCACCAAACCCAGCGCCAATGCGGGACCGGCGTGTCTTGGTATCGATGGCAAGCGATATGAAGGTATTTACCAGGCTGACTGCATCGGCTCCGGCGTCCTCTGCTGCCCGGGCAAGGGGCTCAATGCGCGCCACATTGGGTGACAGCTTTACAATCAATGGCCTTATCGTTAGCGGGCGAATCGACCGGACCAGTTCTTCCAGCAGCGCGGGATCACTTGAGAAATAGATGCCGCCATGCGAAGTGTTCGGGCAGGAGACATTCAACTCGTATGCGGCAATACCCGAGCCATCCTCCAGGATGCGAACCACTTCGCAATAATCGCGGGTTTGATACCCAAACACATTCGCAAAAATGGCCGGGCGCAGGGTCCTGAGCGCGGGCAGTTTCTGTTTGACGAACTCTCGGGCGCCGATGTTCTGCAGTCCGACCGAGTTGATCATGCCTGCTTCCGCTTCCCAGAGGCGAGGAGCCGGGTTACCTTGGATCGGCTCGCACGAGAGGCCTTTCACAACAATGCCTCCCAGAGCATTCAAATCGGCTACACTTTGAAACTCGATGCCGTACCCGTAGGTGCCCGAAGCGGCGATGACCGGGTTTTGCAAAGGAATGCCGCAGACTGTCACGCCAAGGCGCGTCATTCTTTCCTGGCCAGAATTAGTTGAGTCTGATAGGTCTCACGGAAGAGATCGCCAATCCGCTGCGCGGCCCACAATTCCAGAGTGGTCCCTTCCTTCGACTCTAACTCGACAACGACAGTTCCGTTCCGCAGCGCGACCTGCATGGCGCTCACCCTCTGTTCGTGGCCGCGATCCAAGCTGTCAGCGAGACGCAGCAGAGGCGACAGCATGGTGACGCCCCGGCGCGCTTCGGTGTCCAACATGTCGTAAACCCAATGCTTCGGTGCTGGCATCGTTTTGCGATGATACCGGCACAGAGCCGCGATAACGTGCCGTTCCGAATCAGTAAAGCCTGGCAGGTCCGAGTTCAGAACAATGTAGTAGGAGTGCTTGTGGTGACCCGTATCGCTTACAAAATGCCCTATATCGTGCAGATACGCGGCCGCCTCCAACAGCTTCCCGTACTCGGGCGGAAGCTTGTGGAGAGAAGACAGCGATTCAAACAGGCTCTGGCCGAGGCTGGCCACCTTCCGCGCGTGGTCCAGTTGCACCCCATAGCGTTTCGACATCTGTTCAACGATGCGGCGCTGCTCCCGATTCAGCCGTGACAGCTCGCGGCCCACCCCGCGCGCGGCAAGATCGGAGATGATGCCTTCCCGGACGCCTCCTGCCGAGTAATAGAGGGAACCGTGCTGGAAGAGTTGCAGAGCCCGGAGGAAGACCGCCGTCCCCGCTATGATCAACTCCGCCCGGCGAGAGCCGATGCCAGGTATCTTTCGCCTGGAGGCCAAGTCGCGACTCCTCAGATCCAGGAATACCCTTTTGATCTGGGCAGTGCTCGCGCGAAGCCGGTCGGCCTGATCACGGCGGGCGCGCGGAATCCGGTTCACCACGCAGACCAACGCGGCGGCTGTGGCCGAGGTTCCAATGGCCCGACCGAATGGGTGCAGTCCGATGCGCTCGACGGGCGTAGACAGCTTTTCGTCGATATATTCCTGCATCTGACGAAGCTGAAGATCGGTGGGTGGGTCGTCCTTTAGAAACACCTCCGTCAATCTGACAGCTCCCAGCGGTTTTGAAAAGGCGACCGAGAGCGCACCGTGATCGTTTAGGATCACCTCCGTACTTCCCCCTCCTACATCCACAATCAGAGCGCGCTTATCATTCTGAGGCCAGCGCGCTTGCACCCCCAGGTAGATGAGGCGGGCTTCCTCCTGGCCCGAAATAATCTCGATCGGAGCACCCAGAGACTCCGACGCCTGCTGCAGAAATTCCTCCCGGTTCGTGGCATCCCGCAGGGCACTCGTGCCGACCGCCCGAACCGCTGTCAGGTCAAGAGTCTCGAAGGTCTGCGCCATGCGCTTCAGATTCTCGCAGACGAACTGAATCGCCTCAGGCGCGACTTGGCCGTGTTTGAACACGCTCGCGCCCAGCCGCGTGACCTGCCGGTCTTCGGCTAGAACTTGCGTTTCGCCGGAAGGTCCTACCTCCACAGCGATCATCCGAACCGAATTGCTGCCGACGTCTACCGCAGCATAGCGGGGCATAAATTTATCATCGCCGATGGCCACTTACAATGGTGGTCGAATGAAACTTCTGGTAACCGGAGGCGCGGGATTCATCGGATCCTGTTTTGTGCGCCTCGCCCTTAAAACTTCTGACTTCGCGATTGTGAATCTCGATAAGCTCACGTACGCCGGCAATCTAGAGAACCTCGCGCCCATAGCCGGTAACCCGCGCTATCAGTTCATCAAAGGCGATATCTGCGACACAGAATTAGTCACGCAAACCTTCGACAGCTTGCGGCCCGACGCCGTGGTACATTTTGCGGCCGAATCGCATGTCGATCGCAGCATACATTCGCCGCTGCCCGTCTTTGAGACCAACCTGCGCGGGACCTTCACTCTCCTCGAAGCAGCGCGGATGAAAGGCATCGGGCGTTTCGTCCATATTTCCACGGACGAAGTGTATGGCAGCATCGACGCTCCGCATGAAGCCGACGAGACTTTTCCGCTGGATGCCAGCAGCCCCTATTCGGCCGGTAAGGCAGGGTCGGACCTGCTCGCGCTGGCATATTACAAAACCTACAAGGTCCCGGTGGTTGTGACGCGAGCCTCGAATAACTACGGGCCGTATCAGTTTCCCGAGAAGCTGATTCCACTCATGATTTCCAACGCGCTGGAGGACAGATCTCTCCCGGTATACGGCGACGGACAGCAGATCCGCGACTGGCTGTACGTCGAAGACCACTGCCGCGCCATTCTCTCGATCCTTGAGAAAGGCCGCGAAGGGCAGGTCTACAACATAGGTGGAAACCGGTCTCTTCCCAATAAGACGGTGGTTGAGAAGATTCTGGAAGCGACCGGCAGGCCGCAAAGTCTGATCCAATACGTAGCGGACCGCCCCGGCCACGACCGCCG
>JBBSHP010000633.1:0-3885 GCA_038232555.1 Bryobacterales bacterium | reverse complement strand
GAATCAGCGCCGGTCCAGCGAAGGTGGTTGTCTCGGTGAACGGGACCGCCAGCGCAGTCGCCATGGTCACGGTGCGATAGGGATTCCGTTCAAACCTTTTTCTTTCTGCGTACTTTTTCGCTCTTCTCGACCCGCAGTTTCCAGGCGGTGGTCAGTGCACCGGTAAGTACATCCTGATCCGCCGCGGCCAGGCGAATATGGGTATGTCCCATCCGCCCCCAACCGCCTGGAATGGGCAGGAAAATACCGGGAGCCTCCTCCACAAACGCGGCCTGCTGCTCCAGCGTCAGAGTCAGGTTTCCGTAGCCTTCTGCCTGCGAGGCCAGCGAAGCGAATCTCGCTCCTGCTACACGAAAAGCCGGCAATCCTGCATGGGAAACCTGATCCACGCCCGGCAGGCTGAGTGCGGTCCTCTGAAAATCCGCTGCGGTCATCGCGCCGGCCCGCCAGTGCGCGCGCCTACCTAGGCGGCGTATACATGTCCGCGATCCGGTTGGTGCGGTAGGCTGGCATAGTCTCGAGTGTGTAAACGATTTTGCCGTCGGGAGTGGTTTCTACCGAGCGGGCATTCGTCGAACCATTGTTGCGAATGGTACTCGCCGTGAAATGGAAGTTGCCGTTCGACAGCCGTTGCGCCGAGCCCATGAAAGGAGCGTAGCCGCCCATATCGGCGTTGACCAGGAGAGTGGCTTTCCGGCCCTCTTCATCGATCTTCCACACCTGACCGCGGCTATGCGCTTTCTCCTCCGGCGGCTTCTCCTTGGCCTTGGCGTCATTGGCGTTCTTGGCGTCCTTAGCCTCGTCGGGCTTGGCATCTTTGTCGTCCTTTTTTTCCTCTTTTTTTTGCCGCCGGTGGCCGTTGTCGAAGAGGACCAGAGTGTCTGCGCCGGCCGGCTCGAAGGCGGCGTCATGTTGATACGAGAACCATGCCAGTTTATCGTTCGAATCGGATTTCAGATCGCCGCCCTCACCGAGCCGCCATAAGACTTTGCCCGAACCGTTGCCGTTTTTGTAGTCAATCTTAATCACCCAGTCCTGTTCGGGAAGGGACAGGAGCAGATTGCCGTCGCTGTGGCTGTAAGAAACGGCGTTCGCATGCATCCAATCGTTCGCGACATCACCCAAGTAAACGGGTGCGCAGGGAAGGCCACCGAATTTACCCCGGCATTTCTCGTCACCAAGCGCTTTCCGCGAGAGGTCCAGATGGTCGAACGCGTTCCAAAGCCAACTCACCTGGAGGTTCTCGTCCAAGTCGATCAGCAGAGCGCCCATGATGTCGACCGGGTCCTCCGATCCCTGGGCGCCTTCCGGAAACATGCGCTCCAGCGTGCCGATTGCGATGGTGTGCCCGTTCTGCAGACGAATGGCGTCGTGGTGAAATCCTGCGATACACGTGCCGCCGTTGGGTTTGCAGATGGATTTTATGCCCAAGCGCTTTTCGATCTGTTCGGCAACAACCGCCATATTGGTCTGGCGAACGACGTTGCCGGCGAGATCGATCTCAGTCAAGGTCTGCACGCGGCCGTCGCGAGAACTGCCGCCAGGGCTGAGTGTCAAAAACCGTCCACCGGGCAACATGCGTAGGAGCGCCTGGTCGCGAGTGAGAGCATACCAGACGAGATTGCCTTGGAGATCCACGGCGGTGGGCCGATCGGCGCTGAACAGCAGAAACTGTTCTTTGGTACTCGATTTGTCGCCGGCAGGAACGAGCACTGTAGCGGGCGGGAAGGCCCCGTCTGCAATTCCCGTGTGAAACGAGAGGGGCGGGCCCGCCTGCGGCGATGAACCCGTGACAATTTCAGCGCGCATGTCGTAAGTGGTGTCGGCGCGCATTCCGGCGACATACAGGTTACTGGTTCGGGCGCCGCGGCACGGCTCCGAGCTGGTGCGCATGATGCGGGACGAATCGCCCGCGGGATGAAATGCGACACGAAAATCGCTGCCCTGCGGGCAGGGCGGAGCGCTGAAAAGAGCTACCAGCGGCACGGAGGTGGGCGACACGACGGGTGTTCGGGCCTTCGCGCGCGGGAGAATGCGGAAGGGCAGTTCGCTCTCGAAGCTCTCCTTGGTGGAGCTATTCCGCATGGTTACTTTGATGCGCGCCTCATGATCGTACAGATCGGGACGCCAGATGAACCCGGAGCTACCGTTAAAGTCGCTGAGGATGCGAAAGGGACCTCCGTCGACGCTCACGCTGAACCGAAACTGCAGAAAGCGCATCTGCTTGTCGGGATCACCATCGAGGGTGGGTCTGGCCTCCAGCGAAAGAACGGTTCCCACCATTTGGGGCGATGGGAGGGAAGCTACGAGGCGCACGCTCGGCTTTGACCAGCAGACGGTGGATGAGAACACGATTCCCACAAGGAGCATGGACGACCGGCACATAGCTGCCCAGTATCGCACAACGTCCGGATGCTGATACAGTAACCTGAAGACATCCATGCTCGCTCGCCCCTGGTTGCTGCTGATTACGTGTTCGTACCTGGCGTGCTCATGCCTGGCCCATGCGGCCGATGAACTGACTGTTTACGAGTTGCTTGCGCCCGCCACGCATGCTTTCGCGATCACGTACGACGTTGCGACGAACGCGGAGGGTTCGCGTTACCTGTTCAATCCTATCCGGCGAGGCTCGGTCGCGTCGGAGGAGAGAGTTAGCGATGCCGCTACCGGCAAACCGCTCAACTTCGAAGTGGTCACTGCCGAAACGGCTTTGCAACATGGGATGCGGGGCCGGTCCAGCGCGGATCATTACATTCAGGTGACGCTGGCGCACCCGGTTCCCAAGGGCGGCGAGAGGCGTGTTCGTATCTACAAGACCTACACTGATGCGGCATCTTACGGGCCGGAGGGAGCCAATCTGGCGTTCCAGCGTGGCTTCGGAATCAAACGGAACGTGATTGTTCTGCCGCTTGGATATGAGTTGACGGGTTGCAGCGCACCCGGCATAGTCACGACTCAAAACGACGGCCGCGTGCGGGTGAGTTTCTTCAACGACCGTGACGATGAATTGATGGTGAAGTTGCAGGGACGTGCATTGCCATGAAACTTTTGGCGGGACTGTTGGGTATCGCGGCGTGCCTGATAGCGCAAACTCATCGGGCCGAACAGGACCGCGAGATTTACTATCAGCTGCTGGATCCGCAGTCGCATCAATTCCGGATATCGCACGATTTCAACGTCACGCGTGCGGGACAGAAGTCCGTGCACAGCTTTGTGCGTAAGGGCAGCGTGGTCAGCCAGGCACTGATTCACGATCTGGATACGGGAGAGCAACTGAAGACGTACAACGTCACCGGCAAGCAGGTGAATGCCTTAGGCTACTATGCGACTCCGGACGCCGAGGACAGTGTGGTGGTCCAGGCGGATCTGCCGCATGCTATTGGTCCGGGCGAATCGGCGCGGGTGCGAGTGATTGAAACCTACACCGATGCGCAGTCGTATACATTGAGCAATGGCGAGCTGGTGTTTGACCGGACGTTGGGGCGGCCGCGCAACGACGTGACGCTCCCGGCAGGCTGGAGGCTGAGCGGAGTGACGGTACCGGCCATCGTGAAACTAGATGCCGAGGGCCGGGTGACGTGCCACTTTACCAATCCGCGGAACGATGAAATCCACGTGATCATAAAGGCACGGCCGAGAGCGGCGCGGTAATGTTTCAATCGAACTCTAGACCGGGTGGGGCTTGGTGCGGCCCTACGTTTCCTGCCACGATGGTGGCCCGAAAGTAGCTTTCACCGCGAACCGGGGATCCGGCCAAGCGGCGCAGCATGGAAATCTGTCCGATGTGTGTGAGAGCATCGGCGATCGGCGCCTGGAACAGACCCATGACTGTCTTTGGGGAAAGAGGTCCAGAAATCAAACGCTGGTCCAGCTTGCTCATGGCTT
>JBBSHP010000632.1:0-3887 GCA_038232555.1 Bryobacterales bacterium | reverse complement strand
CGGGAGTACGGGTTTGTCACTTTGGCTTGTGACTATTCGGATGTCAAAGAGCGGCGGTACACAGTTCAAACCCGATCCCGATGAAAGCAGCCGGATTCAGTTCGTAAGTTACCTTGCGGTTGCTGGAACGATGCCGGGGGGTGTGGCCAGTTGGATGATTCGATGGGAGATTCAGGTGGAAGATTGTTGTGAAGAGCATTTCGCGAGATAGTGCTGTTTAGTCTGGGTTCTATGTCGCAGCGGATTTCGACGTAGTATCGCGCTGGTCGTTGCCGATCTGCAAAGGGAATGGGCACGATCCCTTCCTAACTCGTTCGTATCCCCTTCGGTAAGGAGCACTTGGGGCGATTCAGCGGCGGGCATTGCCGAAGGGCAGCGGCGACCGATAACCGCAATGACGAGGGGGCAATCCGGCATAGTGGTACTAATTTACTTTTTGGCAGGGCGGGTTTGCCGTGCAGAATCCGTGTTTTTACGTAACATGGTTACTGACATGATTACTGAAACCCACATACCATGCACAAGCACATCAGCTTCTGTTCTAGCTTGGAGCCGCCGGAAGATTCGAACGGCTCTATTTCTTACCGGAATCATCGGACTTGGGGCTATTACCCCTATGGCGCAAGCAAATCTCATCATCAACGCCATTTACTCGTCCGACATCAGCCCGGAGGCGCGCGCGGTCATCGCGAACGCAAACAAATTCTATACAGACAATTTTAAAGGCAACGTCACCGTCACGATCGGCTACGGATTGCAAGCGGGAGGCGGGGCTTCGGCAACGTACAATATCGACTCAATTTCCTATGATGCTTACATGAAGCAATTGAGAGGGAATACGACAGAGAGCGCCACGGATGTCTTGGCGCTCTCGTCCCTTCCGGCAACAACTCCGCTTGGGAATGGACAGGTGGTGCTTACGGAAGCGCTGGCCGCGAATCTGGGCCTGGGGGTTCAAATTGCAGCCGCTCTGACACCTGCCGGCAAGAACTGCGCCGGTCTTTCCGTCCAGGCATGTGTTGCCTTCGGCTCGGCGTATTTGAGCGGCGCCGCGGGTGGCGGACCCAGCGCGGCACTGTTCGGTGTTACCGAGCATGAGATCAACGAGGTGTTGGGCACAGCTTCGAATCTTTCGAAGGATACAACAGCGACGGCACCGTCGGTGGCGGATCTGTTCCGATACGGAGCGCCCGGTGTTCGCAGCTTTTCCGCGAACAGCTCCACGACGCAACCTTGCGACCTGGGTACGGCGGGAGCGTACTTGTCCGTGAACGGCGGCCAGACAAACCTCGCTTCTTACAACAATTGCAACAATGGCGGAGATTATGGCGACTTTGTTTCTCCGGCAAATGTGAATCAGGTGCAGGATGCTTTCGGCAACACGACAAGCCCTGCATCTCTCACGCTTAGTTCTCCGGAGGCTTCACTGCTGGACGCGGTCGGTTGGAATTACGTGGGATCGACAGTGGTCGCGTCCGGGACACCGACGCCAGTGACAGAGAAGGCCGTTTTCGTCGGTCAGCAGGTTGAGGGTAACCCGCCGACCGTACCGGAACCTGGGACAATCGGGCTGGCTGGGAGTGCCCTCGCTTTCATTCTGATTGCGAGACGCTGGGCCCGGAGCTGATCAGGTCGAGTTGAGAGGATCTCCGCCGGCGCGTCCCAGCGTCTTGCAGCAGTGGAGTGCGGGTGATGAGTGAACTACGTTGGCCAGCACGAGGGCGCCCCGACAGGGAAGGCGTGGGCGCATCTCCACGGGGCCGGCGCGGCATGAAACGATTTTGGTCCAAGGATCGAAATTGGCCGGCTTGCTTTGAGTCATCCGGCTTGCTTTTAGTCATTCGGTTTGCTGCATCTGCGCATTTCTGTGACGGATTTCTATTTTTCTCGATGTCAGGATGCGAAGTTGTTGAAAATGCACGGGCACATTCCGCTGACTGAGCGCATCTTGCCAGATGGGACGCAGGTTTTAGCAAGATGCGCTGCAGGTTCGCGAGACCTGCGGGAGTACGGGTTTGTCACTTTGGCTTGTGACTATTCGGATGTCAAAGAGCAGCGGTACACAGTTCAAACCCGACAGATGAAAGCAGCCGGATCCAGTTCTTAAGTTACGTTATGGTGCTGGAACGATGCCGGGGGGTGGGCGAGTGTGATGATTCGATGGGAGATTCAGGTGGAAGATTGTTGTGAAGAGCATTTCGCGAGATAGTGCTGTTTACAGTGGGTCGCTGTGTTGCAACGGATTTCAAGGTAGCTGGAGTTATTTTTTCAATGACAACCCGCTCGACAAAAGGTTAGCCTCGCGGACCCCGGGCTCCTTTTTTATGTGAGGTGGTGGTTAGATCTGAACCAGCCCCAAGCTGATCCGAAGCGCGTCATCAACCTTGCGCATGGTGGCAGCATCGATAGCACCAAGGCGCTTGAGGAGCCGTTCTCGATCGACGGAGCGGATCTGCCCGAGTTCAATAGCGGACGGCACCGTGAGCCCGTTGGTCGTGGTCGGCGCGACAACCACTTCGACCGGGTAGGGCGCCGGTGAAAGCTTCGACGTAACTGCCGCCACGATGGTAACCGAGCTGTGGCGGTTGCCGATGTCATTCTGGATGATAAGCGCTGGCCGGGTCTTCTGGATCTCGTGGCCGCGCGCCGGATCGAACTCGACGAGGTAGATGTCGCCCCTTCGGGGAAACGTCATGTCTTTTTGGTCTTGGCGAGTTTCTTAGGTTTACGGGTCGCCTCGTATGTGTGCGAAGCCTCTTCTTCCAGCGGGAACCAATCGGCGGCCATAGCGAGATCCCGTTCAGCATTCGCACGGTACCCGGCCGCGAGCTGCTCGCGAAGGCTCTGTTTGCCGTGGGTCTCGACGTAGTGGCGCACGGCGCGATCAATGAACCGGCTCCGGTTGCCCTTCGTCGTCACGCGATCGAGCACGCTGACGGTTTTTTCCGGCAGCACTATGTTAAGTCGTCTGCTCATGGAATTAGGTGTGTCTTATTGGATAGACAACCTGAAGCATACACAACGTAGGTGTGTACGTCAAATCGCTTACCGATATCGCTCCCTCTGTTGGTAAGATCCTGAACAATGTCGTTCGAAACCGAACTCCAGAAAATATACGACCGCGAGATCAATGTCGAGATTAGCTGGTTCCAGGACGGGCGCATAACGATCAAACCCGGTGATCCGCTGAACGGCGAGGTCGCGCAAACACAAGCAGAGACCGTGGCCGCCATTGTACTGTGGCTCCAGCGAGCGATTGCGAGGCATTGCCCGGACTCGGACTACTACAGACGCCTTGGTTCCTCCGCTCCCCCGCCACTGGAAATCGAGGGCGCAACAACGACTCTCTGCGCGCACCTGTGCCCGAACTGCGGAGAGGTCAACTCCTTCCCTGGTTGGAGCGAGAACGTGAACGCCAGGCCCCAACTGCTGGTCGCCGTCGCCGACGTCAAGCGCTTCAGCGCTGTCGTACTGATACGCCACCTCTTCAACCGATACGTCCTGGCGAGCGGGGTGGGCGGTTTATGAACGCTGGATACGTCCGGGTTGAATGAGTCAACGCATAACCCGGGAAGCTTGAATCAGTACACTTATGTTGAAGGCAATCCAATCAATTCGAACGATCCAGACGGGACCTTGAAATGTACCGATGCTCCCGATTTGATCAATGGAGAGACATTCGGAAGCGAAATCCTCGCGAGCAACGATCGTGGCTTGTTAGGACGGGTTATATGGGCGGAAAGCGACAATGGCGCGGATAATGGCTTCCAAACGCAAGACTATTTTGATGAGAAGGCGGCTGTCGCGGTTTCGATCGTGAACAGGCTTGATATTCTCAATTATCGCATGTTGATCCGCGATGGAAATGGTGGCTATATGAATCCGCG
>JBBSHP010000631.1:0-3887 GCA_038232555.1 Bryobacterales bacterium | reverse complement strand
CGCGGTGCTGATAGAACAGGTCGATTTGATCCGTCCTGAGTCGCTTGAGCGAGGCTTCCGCGACCTGTTTGATGTGCTCCGGCCGGCTGGTCAGTCCGGATTGTTTCCCTGTCTCTGGATCAAGTTGGAACCCGAACTTGGTCGCGATCACAACGTGCTCGCGGAAGGGCGCCAAGGCCTCGCCCACGAGTTCTTCATTGATGAATGGGCCGTAGACCTCGGCTGTGTCAAAGAATGTGACGCCAAGCTCCACGGCTTTGCGGATAACGGGGATCATCTCCTGTTTGTCTTTCGGCGGACCGAAACCAAAGCTCATGCCCATACAGCCGAGGCCGATGGCGGAAACTTCCAGGTTGCTCTTTCCTAGTATTCGCTTTTGCATTGTTTGTTTCATTATGAATCCTCCTGTCATGAGGTAGTTGTTTACAAGCCTTATCGGATCGGCCAGCTACCAGCGCATCAAGGTTGGCAACCCATGATCAGGGAGCTACTTAGCCGCGAGGAGATTCACGTGGCCGGGCTTGGCGATAGGTGAGGCCACGGCTGAATTCTTTAGTGCATGCTGCCGACTGGTGGACCTGCTGAGTACACCACAGGACATTCCGTTCCTGCATGGGCTTATTCAGCGCGAGATCATCTACCGAGTCCTTTGCGGGCCGGAAGGAGCACGTCTTCGAGCTATTGCCATTCTAGGAGAGCAGAGCCACCGGACGGCAAATCGATTGCATAGATTAGGGCGAATTACGCGAAGCCGCTACGGATAGAGGAACTCGCACGAATCGCAGGCATGGGCCTTTCTACGCTGCACCATCGTTTTCACATGCTGACCGCAATGAGTCCGCTTCAGTAACAAAAACAGTTTCGGCTACAGGCGGCGCGCGAACTCATGCTCGTGGATGGTCTCGACGCTGCAAGCGCCGCGCTTAAGGGGGGGTACGAGAGCGCGAGCCAGTTCAACCGCGAATACAGCCGTCTCTTTGGCCAACCACCGATGCGGGATGTTAAGGCTCTGCGGTCGCCGGGCGCTCCGCCGATGGAGACTATTTCCCAATCAAAAGTTATGTAGCAGCGGCTAAGACACGCTGACGAACAACGCCCGGGGTCTCCGCCTTTTTCAGAATCGGGTAGCTCAGCCAATCGAAATGTCAGAGACCGAGTTCGCACACCCGAATGGCCGAAACTTCCATGATCCGAATATAAAGCGCGTCTAAGGTTCGTTGAAATTTCCTCGCGCCAGGGCCCCCGTTGAAAAACCGAGGTTACTAGCTCTTATTTCCTGAGATGTTCCATTCCGTGAAGGGGGACCGAGCGCCGCGCACGTTCACGTTCAGAAGCGTGGGCAGCTTGGATGACAGCGCTCGAGCCATGGCAGCCTCCACCTGGTCCAGGCTCTCGATGTTCTCGCCAATGCCCCCGAAACCTTGCATGACGATGTCGTAGCGGGTGCGCCTGAGTTCGCACGCGACCGTGCTGCCATCGCTTGACGCCGAGGCTTGCAGTTCACGTTCCAGCCCCCAACCGGCGTCGTTGCCCACAATGACGATGACCGGCAGCCCGTAACGGACCAACGTATCCAGCTCCGCGATGTAGAAGCCGAGCGAGCCATCCCCGGTGATCAACACGACCGGATCATCGGGATACGCCAGCTGGAGCGCGATCGCATTGGGCAGTGCCGCGCCGATGGTGGCAAGCGGGCCAAGCCGCAACCATCCGCCCGGCACCGTCGCCGGCAGGCTGGCGCGGCCCCAGTGGACGAAATCCCCACCATCCCAGGAGAAACGTGTGTTGGCCGGCAGCCAACGCTGCAGCTCCCGATAGAACGCCTCGGGATGCAGCAGCGCATCTGAATCCGAACGGGCAGCGCTGGATAGCTGTTGGCCGGCATCTGCACGCAAGCTGGAGAGCCGCTCGAACCAAGCGGCCCGGTCCTGTTTTCCGGAAGCCGCAGTTAACGCGCACAGGCTGGCTTTCGCATCCGCGAGAATGGCCAAATCGATATTCCGATTGATCCCGAACTCCTGCGGATGGATGTCGATCTGAATGAATTTTGCGGATGAGGCAAAGACGCGGGATGCTCCAAACGCCAACCGGTAGTCGATGCGCTTTCCAATGACGAGCACCAGGTCTGGTTCCGGGAAGGCGGTCCGGACAGCCCGATTTAGAGCTGGATCGGTATAGCCCAGGCAGAGCGGGTGCTGGTCGGAGACGGCTCCGCGTGCCATGGTGATGGTGTAGAGCGGCAGCCCGGTTTTCTCGATAAACTCCCGCAATTCCCGTTCGGCACGGGACCACCACACGCCGCTTCCGGCAATCACAACCGGGCACTGGGCAGCCTTGAGCATGGCAACGGCGTGCTGAATGCCGGAGGGATCGGGAGGCGGCAGGACCGGGGCAGGGTGGGACGGCACGCGAGCGGGCGCGCCCCCCTGGGAGCCAAATACATCCACGGGAATGGTCAGATGAACCGCACCTTTCCGTCCGGAGTTTGCCTCAGTAAAGGCACGCCGTAAATAGAAAGGGATCAGGGCAGCGGACGGCGCTTGAGCGGCCCACTTGACTACGGGCCGGGTCATCGGAACCTGATCGATATCCTGGAAGGCCTGGCGTTCGCCTTGCGTGCTAGCCCGGCTGCCGCTGATCGCAATGAGCGGACTGCCGGCAAGCTGGGCGGTGGCGATGCCGGTGATGGAATTGGTGTGACCGGGTCCGCCAGTGACCAGCGCAACGGCAGGCGCGCGCGTAATGCGTGCCCAGGCGTCAGCCGCATGCGTGACGCCGGACTCGTGCCGCATGTGCACGATGCCCAGGCCCTGCCGCTGGACCTCGCCCAGTACGTCGTTCAGGTGATCGCCGACCAGGGTGAAGATCCGGTCGATACCCAGGTCCAGCAGGGTGGTGACGAAAAGTTCGGCTCCAGTGGGCATCGACCGAGCTAGGTAGCGGCCACCAGTTTTTTTGCGGCTGAGACGATTTGATCCGGCGTGAAGCCGAATTTTTTCTGTAGCTCCTTGAGCGGGGCCGAGGCGCCAAAGGTGTGCATCCCGATGCGGGTTCCCTCGCTGCCGGAGTAGCGTTCCCAGCCGAACGTGGAGGCCTGCTCGATGGTCACACGGGCCTTGACATCGGGCGGCAGTACGGAGGCGCGGTAGGCATCGTCCTGCTCCTCGAAAATCTCCCAAGACGGCAGGCTGACCACCCGGCTGCGAATGCCTTCGGCTACGAGTTTTTCGTGCGAGTCCACGGCGAGCGACACCTCGCTTCCGGTCGCGATCAGAATCACAGCCGGTTTCTCATCGGGAGATCCCGCCAGTACGTATCCGCCTCTGGCCAGACCGGAGGCAGCCGCGTAGCGGGAACGGTCGAGAGTAGGCAGGGGTTGGCGTGAAAGGATGAGGGCGGCGGGTTGGTGCTGGAGCTGCATGATATAACGCCACGCTTCCAAGACTTCGTTGGCATCGCCGGGGCGGATGGTGATCAGCCCGGGCACGGCGCGTAACGAAACCAGTTGCTCGATGGGCTGGTGGGTGGGACCGTCCTCGCCCACGCCGATCGAATCATGCGTGAAAATGTACGTCACTGGAAGCTCCATCAGGGCGCTGAGCCGGATGGCGCCGCGGGCGTAGTCGCTGAAGATCAGAAACCCCGCTCCGTACGCGCGGATTTTGCTCAGGGCCATTCCATTGAGGATAGAACTCATGGCATGCTCGCGAATGCCGAAGTGGAAGTTGCGGCCTTCGTAATGATCCGCTTCGAAGTCGCCCGCTCCTTCAAAAGTCAGGCGAGTCTTGGTGGAAGGGGCCAGGTCGGCCGCTCCTCCAATGAGCCATGGGACACCCTGCGCTACCAGGTTTTGCACCTTGGCTGAAGCGTCCCGTCCGGCCAAGCCT
>JBBSHP010000630.1:0-3898 GCA_038232555.1 Bryobacterales bacterium | reverse complement strand
GACCTTTCGAGTGGCTGTGGCGTTCCCTAACGTATGGCCGCCTTCAGCCCATGCGTTCGTAATCCGCTCAGCGCGCCCGCCGCGGGCTATTACCCATTTGTACCTGCGCACCGTCCCGCTCGTTCCATAAGATCGACCCGCGCTCGAAGTCTACAACCCGGTTTCGGCCGTCACGAGCAGCTTGCTCATCCGACACCGGGTAGCCCAAGTCGCCTCGCTCTGCGCCCAAGCTCATCCATTTTTCGCGGATGGCCCCATGCACTTCGTGGGCTCCTGTATTGGGAGACCAGTAAACGGATCCGTTCCGGTATTCGCGATAGCGTCCAACTCCGTCCGCAGTGGTCTTGGTATCCGAGACGATGGGCCCCAGGAAACCGTCTGATCCCCCAAATGCCTGTGCTTTCTGGTCGATGATAGAAGACGCATCCTCGCGGTCCCTTTGGCGGGATCCAGCCGTTCCGGTACGGAATCTTCCCAGGCCGCCGGCGGGTTGATCCGGGTTCCCTACATCGCCGCGCACTGTGACCCGCACACTCCACGAACCCGAATTGTCGGCCACATTGTCATCGTTGATCCCTAACTGCAACTCGCCTGCGCCATAGGGATCTCCGACTGGAAATTCCGCCCGCGCTCCCGCCTCCAATACGGGACCGTTTCCGATCCGCGCGAGCAACGCCAAGGCCGGCAAGAGGGGCTGCGGCTTGTTGATCTGCCGCTCGGACCGCCCCTCTGGCGGCACACGGTGGAAACTGCCGCGGGTGTCGCTCGATGAGACAGCTTCGATAGAGCCTCGCGCCTCCAACAAAACAGTGCTGCCGGGATTTAGGTAAATACCGGTTCTGGTCCAGGCCCGATTCGCCGGCACATCCACGTTGGTGGTACGCACCTGAGCCCAGCCCATGCCGGCAAACGTTGCCAGAACGAGAAGACATCCATTGATCCTCATTTATGTTTACACTCCGTCCACATCGTAACGCATTACAGACCTGGCTTTGGTCGATAAGGGACAATTGTCACTAGCTCATGAGAGTTCTGGTTCTGAATTCCGGCAGCTCGTCGCTGAAGTTTCAATTGATGGAGAATAGCCCGGAGCGGACGCTCGCGCATGGGGCGGTGGAAAGGATCGGCGAAAGCGACGCAGCCATCAAGTTTGAAGCGGGCGGCACGCCCCGTAAGTTCACCAAAGCGATCCCGGATCATAAATCGGCGATTCAGGCGGCATTCGATTGCATGACCGCCGCGAAGGGCGTCATCGGAGATCTGCAGGAGATTGAGGGAGTGGGCCACCGGGTGGTCCACGGCGGCGAACATTTTCACTCCTCCGTGTTGATGACGGAGGATGTGGTCCGCCAGATCGACGCTCTGTCGGAACTTGCGCCTTTGCACAATCCCCATAACCTGAAGGGCTACTATGCCAGCAAGGAACTGCTGCCGCACGCCAGCCATGTGGGGGTGTTCGACACGGCCTTCCATCAGACGCTTCCGCCCAGCGCTTACCGCTATGCTTTGCCGGAAGAGTATTACAGCCGCGATAACATCCGCCGGTATGGGTTCCACGGGACCTCGCACCGGTATGTGTCCGGACGGTATGCCGAGATCCGCGGGAAATCACGGGCCGATTTCAAGCTGATCACGTGCCACCTGGGAAATGGATGTTCGCTGTGCGCCATCGAGCATGGCCGGTCGGTGGACACTTCGATGGGATTCACTCCGCTGGAAGGGCTGGTAATGGGGACCCGCTCAGGAGATCTGGATCCAGGCGCGGTGGTCTACCTCATCGCCCACAAGGGCATGACGGCCCACGAGGTGGAAGCTCTGCTCAACGAGAACTCGGGGCTGCACGGCCTGTCGGGGCTGTCGGGCGATATGCGAGATCTGATGGAGCAGGCGGCGCAGGGGAATGGCCAGGCGCAGCTTGCCATCGACGTCTTCTGCTATCGCGTAAAGAAGTACATCGGAGCGTATCTGGCCGCCTTAAACGGCGCCGATGCGATCCTGTTTGCGGGCGGAATCGGGGAGAACGCCGCTGAGATTCGCCGGCGGATTTGCGATTCGCTGGATAACTTAGGGGTCCGTCTGGATGCCGCGAAGAATGCGGCCGCGATCGGGGCAGAGAAGGAGATTGGGGCCGAAGGGAGCGGCCCATCGATCTGGGTGGTCCCGACTAACGAAGAACTGCTGATTGCGCGAGATACGATGTGCTGCATCGCAGGCTTGCCGCATACGTAAGCTACAGGTCCGGCGGCAACGTTTGCCAGCGGCGGTGCAGCCGCTAATCGGTCGACTTCTTGAATAGGTTATCGAAGGCGGCGCGGGCATCGTGCGGCGAGCGGGGGGACGGAGCCGAGACCTGCGGGCCGTGATTATTCCCGGGCGTTAAGTCGCGGGCAACGGTCACGCGCGGCTTGAACAATTCACACTCGTTCATCTGATCTTTGAAGGGGATGCGGGCCGGGATGGGCTTAAGACACTGGAACCGGGTGGAAGGCTCAAAGTTGGTACATTGCTTGCAGCAGTGCAGGGCCGCGGCGCACTTCGGGCACTTTCCTTTCCAATCGATATCTCCCAAAAGCTGGGTGGAGCAATTGAAACACCGGGCGGCCGCAATGTTTTGCAGCAGGCGAGGTAAGCGCGGGCCAGTGATGTCGATCGATGGCCGGGGCCCAGTGGCTTTCGGGCGTTCCGATTGGCGGAACCCGTTGAATTCCCGGGGCGAGTCCTGGTATCCCCGTTGCTTGTACTTACGGTCGTCGTCCATTAGTTATTGCCTCCGAAAAGTTACTCACGCAGTAAAAGCGTGAATAAACTCCAGGTCTAAGCCGATCAATCTGCTGATCGATTGCCTGATCAATATCCCGATCGATACATCTCACGATCGTACTCTGGTCGCAAAGGGTGGGGGGCCGGAGGATTACGTGCGGGGCGCCGGAAAAAATTAGCCTTGGAGTAGATTGGCGATCCGCTTGTGCCTTAACTAACTATTTACCACGAATTGAAAAAATAAGCCACACAATTCTGATCTGAGCTGGACAACCAGGGTTTCCCTTACTCTGAACCCCACTTTAAGAGCGAATTACACGGCCTGGTTAACGGATCGTCATAATGATTGGGACTTACCCGCAGCGCGTAACCCAGCCTGCCCGTCTGATGGGGCACATATTCCCGCGAAAACACGTGCGCGCTGCCGCGCTGCTCCACCGGAAGAAGAGTCATCACCTGGGTCTCTTCCAGGTTTCCATTCACGCCAACTCTGCCCACCACGGCCTCCACCCGAACGTCTTTGGGAGACAGACCGGAGAGTTCCAGCACGGCCTCCATGGGAAAGGGACGCCCGCTGAGCACGGCGGTATCCGGCCCCGATCCGAGCCCGACGAAATTTACGTTATCCCAGGCGTGATGGACCTGCTGGTTCCAGCGCGCACGTTCCCGCGCCGGTTCAAAGTTGTTCTGCGAAATTTCGAGAAAAGCCATGTGGGCGGGCTGGTATAGCTGTGACATATACTCGCCTACCATCCGTTGGGAGTTGAACTGCGGGCTCAAATTTTTCAAAGAGAGCTTCATCCGCCGTACCCATTCCTGCGGGACACCTTCATCGGTGCGTCCTTCATAATACATCGGCACAATTTCGTTTTCGATTAGAGAGTAAATGGCGCGCGCGTGGATTTCATCCTGATCCTGGGTATAGCTTTCGCGATCTCCGATGGCCCAACCGCCGGAGATCTCATAGGCCTCGTCAAACCAGCCGTCCAAAATACTAAGATTCAAGACGCCGTTCATACCGGCCTTCATGCCGCTGGTTCCGCAAGCCTCTTCGGCGCGGCGAGGATTATTCAGCCACAGATCGACGCCCTGCACCAGTTCGCGGCCTAGCTCGATCCCGTAATCCTCCAGGAAAACG
>JBBSHP010000629.1:0-3908 GCA_038232555.1 Bryobacterales bacterium | reverse complement strand
ATCTTCGTTCCATAATTTCTGGCTGACAGCCTTGCCTCTGGCCCATGTTTCTTGGTCAGCCCCGGCGGGGGCGTTGCTTGGTTCGCTTGGCGAATCTTTTGTACTTGGCGGCGGTGGCGAGCTTGGAAGGGATTTTGCTGCGGGTGTGCCGGGTGGCGAAGCGGTAGCCGCAGATGAGTCGGCATTTGCTACTTCAGCGTCTCCGATTCGCCGCCATTGTTGAATTTCGCCCGGGTTCGACCCCGGAACTTCAACAACGGTTAGCGTTAACAGGTTCTGCATATGCGCTGTCAGTGCATATTTCTCTACTGCACCTTTGGCGTCTCTATTCGTTAGAATCCCGTTCTCTAACGTCCATGTGCCACGTCCAGCGGCGGCAACATCTGTACCCGTTAGGCTGCCATGGACTTGCACGTGCCACTCGTATGTTCCGCTAGGATGGAATACAATTTGCATTGTAGCCTTGGCGTCGTTGAACATACCACCTGCCTTTTCATACTGCCACATACCCAGCACAGGCGATGCAGGCGGTTGGGGAAGCGCAGCCTTTTGACACGCTACGCCGTTTAGCAGCGCTAAACATGCAGCGGTAGAGCTTAGATATTTGCGAACGCTTCGCATCCGAATCCTCCGTCGCGCTGTGTAGGGCAGATGCCGGAAGGAAATGCAATCCAATTTGCTGCCATCTGCTGCGTTCATGTTCTGAACCAGCGAGCATATTGAGGACCGCCTCAATCTGCCAAGCTTTTTTTCGATGGTCTGCCAATCGTCACTGGAGTAGAGCTCCTGTCTTTGAGCCTCTCAGAACGCCATTGCTGGTGAGCGACGGTCCTCTTCAACGGTTCGCTGCAGCGCGTATGGTTAGGCCTTGATTCGGAACAACCGTAGGCCCGTTCATTTGATTGGATCAGCTATGAGTCTCCGGGGCGCGCCAAACTGTTTGTCCCAATCCAGCCAATGAACATCTGTAGCGTCGTAGGCGATCTCAATGATCTTCCATTTCGTTCCGTTTTTCTTCAGTAGTGCGTCAACGCCGCCGTATAGATTGCCGGCATCGAACTGTATTTTGGTGCCCGTCGGATCCTCCTTGAATTCCTTAGATTTTCGGTAATCGATGGATTTTCCGGTCGGTTGAATCGCTTCGCCGACGAAGAATGGGTGGCAAGAGCTTCTACGCAACGGTTTTCTTGCAGAGGTTTGCGGCGATTTTTCGCTGTGCCGTAAACGATTTACCCTCGTAGGGCCACGACGTTACTCGAACCGCTGCAAAATCCAGTTGCTGGTGTGCGTGTACCCAAAGGCATTCGATGATGCCTCGGACAGACGCTCTATCAGTGAAGAATGTCAATCAGCCGCAGGAACCTCGAGGAGGTCGGAAGCGTATTCGAGAGCGCGAGAGTCCATGCAGCGCATGTTTTCGTTTTCGCCGTTGACCAAGACGGACCGGCAGGCGACGCTCTGCACCATGGAGGCGCCGGTGAGTCGAGAGATTATTACAAAATCTTATTACATCGACTTTTGATGTCTTCTTTTTCTACAGTGACGGGGTCTTAGCTCAGTTGGTAGAGCACCGCAATGGCATTGCGGGGGTCAGGGGTTCGAATCCCCTAGGCTCCAGTTCCTGGCAGCGCGGCGCTGGCAAGCGCTCAGAACGGCAGCTTCATCTGCAAGCTTTTCGTGAGGAACGCCCAGTTATCAGTGACGTCTTCGATGACTTTCGATGTCGGTTTGCCCGCGCCGTGGCCCGCGCGTGTTTCAATGCGAATCAACACCGGCGCCGGCCCCGCCTGCGCTGCCTGAAGCGTCGCGGCGAACTTAAAGCTGTGACCTGGAAACACGCGGTCATCATGATCCGCTGTCGAAATTAAGGTCGGAGGATACTTCGTTCCGGGTTTCACATTATGGAGCGGAGAATACTTGTAGAGGGCTTTGAATTCCTCGGGATTTTCGGACGAACCGTAGTCGGACGCCCAAGCCCAGCCGATGGTAAACTTCTGGAACCTCAGCATGTCGAGCACGCCAACCCCGGGTAGCGTGGCGCCCCACAGGTCTGGTCGTTGGGTGAGCGCAGCACCGACGAGCAGGCCACCATTGCTTCGTCCGCTGATGGCAAGTTTCGGTGTCGAAGTATACTTATTCGCGATCAACCATTCACCGGCGGCGATGAAATCGTCGAAGACGTTTTGTTTGCGCAACTTCGTGCCGGCGAGATGCCAGTCCTCACCGTACTCGCCGCCACCTCGAAGGTTCGCCACCGCGTAGATACCGCCCATTTCCAGCCAGACTGCTGTTGCCGGGGAGAAGGAGGGAGTGATGGAGATGTCGAACCCACCGTAGCCGTAGAGCAGCGTGGGATTGTTCCCATTCTTCTCCGTGCCTTTACGATAGGTTAGGAATATAGGAACACGCGTTCCGTCCTTGCTCTGGTAGAAGGCCTGCTCAGTCGTGTAGTTGTCCGACTTAAAATCGACTTTCGGACGGAAGAGGACCGAGCTTTGCCTCGTCTTGAAATCGTAGCGATAAATTGTCGGTGGCTCGGTGAAACTGACGTAGGAATAGAAGGTTTCTGTGTCCTTGCGTTTGCCCGTGAAGCCACTGGCGGTGCCTAGCCCTGAGAGCGGAATTTCGCCGGCGGGCTTGCCGGAAAGTTCGAAGAGGCGCACAGCGGAGTGCGCGTCCTTGAGGTAACTAGCGACGAACCGGTCTCCAACGAGCTCGACGTTCTCCAGCTTGTCCGGAGCTTCCGCCACGAGGGTGGCGATGGTTTCGGGATGGGCGGTATCCACCGCGATGATCCGGCCTTTCGGCGCAGCCAGATCGGTCCGGAACCACAGTGTCGTTCCTTCGTAACCTATAAAGCTGTAGGAAGCGTCCTGCTTATTCAGTAGTTCGACGACGCTTGAGTCAGGCTGGCGGAGATCTTTGTAGAAAATTTGATTCTTTGGATCCGTCCCTTGCGACACATCGATGATCAAAAGGTGGCCGTCGTCCGTGACTGAGCCCGTGATGTTCCAGTCTTTGTGATCTTTCCGCTCATAGATCAGCTCGTCCTGCGCCTGCAGGGTCCCGAGTTTATGGAAATAAAGCTTATGAAAGTAGTTCGCCTCCTTCAGCTTGTCGGCGGAGGCGGGAGCATCGTAGCGGCTGTAGAAAAATCCGCTGCCATCATGCTTCCACGATCCGGTCGAGAACTTCACCCACTGCACGTCGTCGGGAAGATCTTTGCCGGTGGCGATCTCGCGGACTTTCCACTGCTCCCAATCCGATCCCGCCACCGCCAGCCCGTAGGCGAGGTATTTCCCGTCGGCGGTCACATCCATTCCGCTGAGCGCGGTCGTGCCGTCTTTCGAGAGTGTGTTTGGATCGAGTAACGGCTTTAGCTCGCCCGGCAGGACGGAACCGGTATAGAGCACGCTCTGGTTTTGCAGCCCGGTATTCTTCGAGAAAAAATAGCGGCCGCCTTCGTGAAACGGAACGCTGTATTTTTCGTAATTCCAGAGAGCCGTCAGCCGCTCATGGATTTTCTTCCGTTCCGGAATTGCGCCGAGGTAATCAAAGGTGAGTTTGTTCTCGGCTTCGATCCATCTCCGCGTCGGCTCGGCATCCGCATTCTCGAGATCGCGATAGGGATCGGCGACTTTTGTTCCGAAGTAGTCATCGACCTGCTCGCCCTTCGGCGGCGAAGGATAAGGTAACGGCGTTGGGCTCTGCGCGGGTAGCGTAGTGCAGGTGCAGCCTGCCAGGAGGCTCGCGGCGAGAAGCAGTCGTCTGAAGGTCATACCAGAATGCTCAGTGGGTTGTCGGTGCGCTGGGACGGACGGGAGCGTCGCCGGTTTCTGTTTGCCCGGCCGGGAGATGCGCGGCCTTCCAATCCATCGCCATCCGGATCCGCGCCCGCCCGCTCGGAT
>JBBSHP010000628.1:0-3909 GCA_038232555.1 Bryobacterales bacterium | reverse complement strand
CTTTGCTCACCTCACGGGGGGTGCGAGTTGAAGTTGCGCGGGGCAGCATGGCATATTCCGCCGTTACCCAGCCCTTTCCACCCCCACGCAGGAATGGTGGAACGCTCTCTTCGATGGAAGCCGTACAAAGTACGCGCGTGTTGCCTACTTCGATCAAAGCCGACCCTTCCGGCGTCACCAGGTAATTCTTAGTGATGCGTACGGGACGCATTTGATCGTGCTGACGGCCGTCAATTCTCATAAACTCCCGGACTGCAGTGACAAATAAAACATGAAACAGAGCGCCGCGATTCCGGCGACGATTAAGACCAGACACGGAATTGCGCTTCGCACTGATTTGGCCGTGGTAGCTTTGCTCTTAGCTGACCCGGCGGCTTTATATTTTCCCATTACCTGCTTACAGAGTGACACGCCCGACACTGCATGCTCGCCCTAGAGTTTGCAGTGCGCGGCGTCCACTAAAAAGCTGGCGAGGCTCTGCCAGTGCTCCGCTTGTCGTTTCTCGATGTGGTAGGAGTGAGTCTTGGCGTCCGCCCGAATACGCCAGGCTTGGAGTAGATCTCCGGGCTGGGAGCGGCCGGACTGAGTGCGCGTCCAACGGATCGGCTTATCGCTGACCTGCCGGACGCTCCAACTCTCGCCGCCGGTCATGCTCTCATATAATTCGTGCCGGTTTCGGAGGCGCGTATCCAGCAGCATCATGCCACTGGTCTTAGACTCGAACTGGAACCGCTCGATCACACCAGCCCGTCCATCTTCAAACACCGGACTTGGTCGCCAGGTTTTGCCGCCGTCTGAAGTGATCAGGAAAAACGGATCGTGCGGGACGCCTTGCAGATAGGCACCGGATATCCAGCCATTTTCAAAGTCGATGAATTGAATCTGTTCAAGATCGGCGGAAGGAATGCGGGGGTGGGGCTCGGTCCAGGTCTTTCCCGCGTCCTCGCTCGCCAGGAGCACCGAAGCTAAGGTGACGTTAGCCGAGTGTAGGTTTCCAGCTAAGAACAGTCTGTTCCCGACCGCTTCCACTCCGCTCAGTTCCAGGTAAACAGGACAGGGCTCCTCTTCCGAGCAAGTTAAGCCGCTCGATTGCAAATCTTCCTGGCTGCATTCGAAAGGAACGTGCAGGGCCGCGCCCGTATTCACTAGCGGGGCTTGTGCCTGGAGTGCAGCGATCAGAAAAGGCATCCGCCAGAGCAAGCGAAACACTGTTCCTATGGTAGTCGGTTAGCCGGGGCTCGACTGCAAGGCACGAACGTCAACTAAATTGAAGTTGCCCGGCCATCGCCCGGCATCCAAGTAGTATATGGAGATCGAACGAAAGCTCCGCATCCTGGCCGATGCAGCCAAGTACGATGCATCCTGCGCCAGCAGCGGATCCAGGCGAGCTTCCACGGCGGGCGGCATTGGAAATACGGAGGGTATGGGAATTTGCCATAGCTACACTCCGGACGGCCGATGCGTATCGCTCCTCAAAATCCTGCTCACCAACTACTGCCTTTACGATTGCAGCTACTGCATTAACCGCGTTTCGAGCGATGTGCCCCGAGCGCGCTTTACTCCGGAAGAGGTGGCCACGCTCACGATGGAGTTTTACAAACGCAACTACATCGAAGGACTGTTTCTCAGCTCCGGCGTAATTCAGAACATCGACTACACCATGGAACAGATTATCCTCTCCGCACGCCTGCTGCGCGAGCAACATCGCTTTGGTGGGTACATCCACCTGAAAGCCGTGCCGGGGGCATCGCCTGAAGCCTTAGCCGAAGCGGGCCGCTGGGCGGATCGATTGAGCGTAAACATCGAACTGCCCCGGCAGCAGGATTTGGATCAACTGGCACCGGCCAAAACCCATGTCCAGATCGAGCAGGGCATGAGCTCGATCCAACACGGCATCTTGGAAGCAAAGGACAAGACGTCTCGAAGCGGCGCTGCTCCCGTCTTTGCGCCCGCCGGCCAGAGTACTCAAATGATTGTGGGAGCCACCTCGAGCAGTGACGCCGCGATTCTAAGCAAAGCATCCGGCCTCTACCAGCAGCGGGGGCTACGGCGTGTGTATTACTCGGCCTTCAGCCCGATCCCGCATGCCGATTCGAACCTGCCTCTCGCCAAGGCTCCTCTGGTTCGCGAGCACCGTTTGTATCAAGCCGACTGGCTCCTGCGATTCTATGGGTTCTCCGCGCACGAACTGACGGAAACGGCTGACAACAATCTTCCGCTGGAGCGCGATCCCAAACTCGATTGGGCCTTGAGACACCGCGCGTTCTTCCCGGTGGATGTTAATTCCGGAACGCGTCAAGCCCTGTTGCGGGTACCGGGCTTTGGCGTGCGAAATGTAAAGCGGATACTCCGCATCCGTCGCTATCACGCGATCACATTGGGCGATTTGGCGAAGCTGAAAGTTCCACTGGGACGCGCACGTTACTTCATCATTACGAGCGATTCCCACGCCGCCGCGCAGCAGATTGATCGCGTGCAGCTTCCAAATCAGGTGGTTCAGCCGAAGCAGCTCGAATTGTTCGATGCAGCCCTGACGGCACGGACCGGTGAACTATGAAGCGGATTTCCGTATCGGACTTTCGCAATTGGCGCATTCGTGCCCGGGATCTGCTGCGCGACCAGGTGCCGCCGGACGAGATCGTTTGGGAACCGGCAGATAACCAGCAGGTGGCTCTGCACGGCGTGTTCGAAGAACATAGGGAACCGGAGCATGCCGATAGGGAGCAACGGCCTGCTGTACCGAAAACCTTCCTGCCATTAGCCGAGACTGCGGCCTGTCACCGGGACCCTGCTCGTTGGACCTTCTTGTATCGTGTCTTGTGGCGCTTGACCCACGGCGAGCGTAACTTGCTCAAGATTGACGTCGATGATGATGTCCGGACGCTGAATTTGATGGCGAAGGCGGTAGCGCGCGACATACACAAGATGCATGCCTTCGTGAGATTTCGACGCACCGTGAATGAGGATGGAACAGAGCACTTCATCGCGTGGCACAGGCCCGATCATCACATCCTGACCAAGGCGGCTCCCTTCTTCGTGCGCCGGTTTGGATCGATGCACTGGACGATCCTCACCCCGGACGCAACCGCCACCTGGGACAGAGTGACACTACGCTATGGGCCGGGGTGCCTGCATCGGAAGCTCCGCAGGGCGATGCTTTGGAGGACTTGTGGCGCGCCTACTACAGTTCCATCTTCAATCCGGCTCGCTTAAAGGTAAAGATGATGAAAACGGAGATGCCGGTGCGGCACTGGCGCACTCTTCCGGAAGCCCAGCTGATTCCCGGTCTGATCAGCCAGGCCGGTCAGCGCACCGCAACCATGATTGCCGAGCAGCCGCAATCGGCTGCCCCATTCGTCCCCAGGGATCCTGACCTCAACACCCTGCGTGACGCGATTCGAGCATGTCAGGGCTGCCAACTATTTCGCTTCGCGACACAAGCCGTCTTTGGTGAAGGAGTAACTGCCGCGCCTCTCATGCTGGTTGGGGAACAACCGGGCGATAAGGAGGATGTGCAGGGACGCCCCTTCGTCGGTCCGGCGGGACAACTTCTCGATCGGGCACTGCAGCAAGCGGGCATCCGGCGAGAACAGGTTTACGTCACAAACGCAGTAAAGCATTTCAAGTTCACTCGCGAAGGAAAAAGGCGCATCCACCAGAAACCGGGTGGAACAGAAGTTTCCGCCTGCCGTCCGTGGCTGGAAGCCGAATTGGAGGCGGTGCAACCCAAGCTGATCGTTTGCCTGGGAGCCACGGCATCGCAATCGGTGCTAGCAGCCCGTGGCAGAAGTGAGTGTTTTCAGACGGTGAGACGAAGGGGAGTCACCTGAAATTCGTCGAACCTGTCAGCGGCGGCATCGGTTCCAACGGAGCTTTGCGGCACAAAGTGCTCCGATGCTTGCCCTGTCT
>JBBSHP010000627.1:0-3911 GCA_038232555.1 Bryobacterales bacterium | reverse complement strand
GTTGGAAACTGCGGTGCGTACGTTCTGGGTGGCGGTGTTGCTCAAACTGATCGTTGCGCCGGAAAGGGCCGCGCGCGACGGATCCTGGACAACACCAGACAACTCCGCCGTTTGAGCGAACAGCGACATTGCGCCCACGAGGAAAAAAGCGGCTATCGTCTTCATCGCACGGGATACGTTCCCAGAGAGTATGGATCGCAACTTAAACAATTATATCGATTCGGTTACTGTGCACATTAGCTGGCTATTGACGCATTCCCCGCAATCGATTCCGAAGCGCTGCTTCCTACGCGCTTATGACGTTTGGCAAACCGTGCTGAGGGCCGCGCCGCGGCAAACACGCCGGGTACCGGTTCTTCCCGGCAGGTCGAAAGCAGGCCTCCGGCTTCGTCCAAAGGCATGCCACATATCTGGGCATGCTCACTGTGATCGGCACGTCGTCGTTGATTGCTACGCCGTCTGGAATCCAGACCTTACCCGCGCTCGATCGTCAACACCTGCGGACCTTCCCAGCGGCATCTTCGGCAACCCTCCGCGAACGGCGTCCAGTCGTGTTTCCAATCGCCAGGTATGCGGGCGAATAAACTCGCCTGCGTAGGAATTCCTTCGTGGGCCCGAAGTACGACACCGCGACCGTATACCACGCAAATCTCGCCGACTGGTTTGCGACTCCCTACCGCGCCGCGGCCCTCATCGTAGAAATACAGCAGCTCACCCGGAAGCGGCAGTTGCACCAGATTTTCTCCCGGGCTCGGTGGCGCGTCCGCTATCAGGACAAATACCTCCGCGCCGGAGTACATCCCGTGAATGGCCTTGCCCTGCTCAGGCAGCCGGCTCCAAATCAGTTCGCACAATTCCGGTGCATCGTCATCCAGCAGATCTGCGTAGACCGCTTCGCCGGTAGCCGGGTAGGTAAGTTTCAGACGTCGGCTTTGCATTATCGAATGGTAAACTGACAGCGTTCCCCGTCGGATGGATACCGCTTCAGACCAAACCACCTACCGTGTCCGTGTGTCTCGCTCAGCAGAAGGCGGCATTCGAACGGGTCTCCAGGAATTTGAAGTCACACTCCAGCCGCGCATGTCCGTGTTGGACGCGCTCTTTCGTATTCAACGGACGCAGGATGCCTCGCTCTCTTTCCGATGTGCCTGTCGCGTGGGGATGTGCGGCACTTGTGCTGTGTATGTGAATGGCATCCCTCGCCTGGCCTGCCGCACGCGTATGAACTTGCTGCATGCCAGGACGATCACCGTGGAGCCGCTTCCGCATCTGCCCGTGATAAAAGACCTGGTGGTTTCGCTGGAGCCGTTTTTCGATCAATGGAAGCGGATCAAGCCCGCCATGCACGCCACCCATCCCGATTCGTTGGAGTTGGCGCGTATCCCTGCTACTTCCGACTACGCTCGCCAAACTCCCACTAAGCGGGACTGCATCACCTGCGGTATTTGCTACGCTGCCTGTGGGATCAAAGGATCAAGCGATGAGTATCTGGGACCGGCCGCGATCAACAAGGCGTTCCTTCGATTAATGGACCCGCGCGATGGCGCCGTCCAGGAGCGAGTGGCCGTCTTGAACAACGAGCGTGCGGGTGTCTGGCGGTGTCACACTCAGTTCAACTGCACGGCCGTGTGCCCCAAAGGCATTTCGTTGACTGATAGCATCGGCCGCTTGAAAAGGAAGATGCTGTTCCCCGGGAATTTCAAAAAGGCATGAGCACGTTCGCGCTACGGGTACGAAAATACGGTGGCCAGTTCAGCGGCATTACGGCGCACGTAATTCAACGCATCACCGGCGTGTTGCTTTTGATCTACCTGTTCTTACACGTGCATACGATTGGCGAGTTGAGCCAAGGTCAGGCCGCGTTTGATGCAGCGTTGCTCACCTTCCGCCATCCGCTTTTCAAGCTGCTGGAGATTGCGCTGCTGGGCACCGTAATCCTGCACGCGGTAAACGGCATTCGCATCACGATTCTGGATCTGGGGTGGGGACATGGACGGCAGCACCAACTGTTTTGGGTGTACGCGCTGGGCATTGGCGCGCTGGTCTTCCTCGCCGGTGCGATCCCGCTATTTCTCGGCTCGGTTCTGAAGATCTGATTCATGTACGGAAACGTCATGTACCGTAACGCCGTCGCCTGGTACTTGCAGCGCATTACTGGTGCGCTACTGATCGTGCTCTTGATCGCGCACTTTTGGGTCGAACATTTCATGACGGCGGCGCTTCGTCACGGCGACCTGAATTACCAGGCCATCCTGGGGCGCATATCAAACCCCGTGTGGCAGTTCATCGACATCGCGTTTCTCATCATCGCGCTCGGTCATGGGCTGAACGGTCTGCGCGGCATCATCCTCGACTACAGCCGTGTGGGACCGCGCGCTGCCCAGGCCGTCACCATCGTCTTGGTCGGCGCAGGTGTGGCTTGGGCCTATTGGGGCATCCACGCTTTCCGGAATTTATAATGCAGCCGCTTCCGATAGACCGTCTCGAAGCCGACATACTGATCATTGGAGCCGGCGGGGCGGGTCTGCTGGCTGCTCTGCACGCCCACCTGATCAGCAAACATTTGAAAATTGTGATCGTGGTGAAAGGACTGCTCGGCCAGAGTGGCTGCACGCGCATGGTCCAGGGCGGCTACAACGCGGTCCTCAATCCGGATGACTCGCTCGAAAAACATTTCGGCGACACCATCCGCGGCGGTGGATTCATTAATGATCAGGAGCTCGCCTGGAAACTGGTGGAAGAAGCTCCTCGACGGATCATTGAATTAGAGAACCGGATCGGCTGCGTGTTCGACCGCAATCCTGACGGCAGCATTCACCAGAAGGCGTTTGCGGGGCAGTCGTTTGATCGCACCGTCCACAAAGGCGACCTCACTGGTATCGAGATCATGTCCAATCTTCGCGACTACATTCTCGAAGAAGATATCCTGGTGCTGCAAGAGACGCGCGGCCTGGATCTGTTGGGCGATGCTGGCAGCATCTCCGGTGCCCTGCTGCTGAACATCCGCACCGGACGCCTGATTGCCGTGCAGGCGCGGGCCACTTTGCTTGCGACTGGCGGCGGCGCCACCATGTATCGCATTTCATCGCCATCGCTCGAGAAGTCCGGCGACGGGATGGCGATGGCTTTTCGAGCGGGCGCGACCTTCGTCGACATGGAAATGCTCCAGTTTCATCCGACCGGTCTGCTGGTGGGCGACTCCGTTGCCACCGGTGGCCTGCTCGAAGAAGGTCTGCGGGGGGCGGGCGCTCGGCTCTACAACGGTCTCGGCGAACGATATATGGAGCGGTACGATCCGGTGAAGCTCGAGCGTGCCACCCGCGATGTCATCTCGCGATCCAGCTACCTTGAGATCATGGCGGGCCGAGGCACGGCGAGTGGCGGGGTCTTCATCGACGTCAGTCACCTGGATCATGATCTGGTCAAGCGTAGCTTTCCAGGAATGATTGAGCGCTGTCACGATTACGGGTTTGATCTGGTGTACGACCGCGTGGAAGTTTCACCGAGCGCCCATTACCAGATGGGCGGAGTCGCCATCGACGTCGATTGCCGGACCAACCTGGAGCATCTGTTCGTGGCTGGAGAAGATGCAGGCGGTGTGCATGGTGCTAACAGACTGGGCGGCAACGGCGTCGCCGACTCGATCGTGTTCGGCGGCCGGGCCGGCGATAGCATGGCTGACTTCGTCATTGGCCGCAATCCGCCTGCTCTTTCCGATGCGCAAATTACGGACCTTGCACGGCACTGGACGAGTGCGCTGCGCGCGAGTGAAGGTGAGAACGCCTTTAAGCTGCGCACCGAACTCGAGGACCTGATGTGGGAGAAGGTCGGCGTGGTGCGGAACGGTCCGGCGCTGCACACGGGCGTAGCGCAGCTCCGCGAATTGCGAGAGCGCGCCAGTGCGGTGAGCG
>JBBSHP010000626.1:0-3916 GCA_038232555.1 Bryobacterales bacterium | reverse complement strand
CTGCAATCAAGTATAAGGACGTCCATCAAACTGGAATCGATCTCAACCAGGCCTGGTACAATTTCAACGCCTTCGCGCCGGGCATGGCCGCGCCGCCCAAGGACGCCGGGGGCGGACTGCTCGGGAATCTGCCTAGCGCGCTCCCGCTGCCCGCGCTTCCCGGAGTTGGAGATGCCTTAAGCACAGTGACGGGCATTCTCTTCAAGATGTTCGACATCTACGAGGCGATGTACCTCAAACTGCGCGCGAAGTATGAACCCGTCATCCGCGACAATTGTTATGGCCGAAGCATGCGGGCAATTCGAGGGCGTTATGAGCCGATCTTCGATGTGTGGTCCGTGCCGGCTGAAGCGAACGAAGATCCTGCCAGCCCGGCCAAGATCCTGGATGTGGATAAGACCGGGCTGGACGCCGTGGACAATACGGTCCGGGATATCAACAAACTCGCGGACGATGTGAGTCAGAAAAAGAAAGAAATCGAGGATAAGTGGAAAACATTTTGGGCGTCTGCTCCGCTAGACGGGCCGGGACAAGCCGAACTGTCAGCCATCCTGGCGGCTTTCGCGCACCCCGATAACGAGATCCTCGACGGTTTCCGGACGGCGCTGAAGATTGGGGATTTGCCGAGCTTCGTCAAGACCGCAGTCGGCAAAATCGTCGGCGCGACCACTGGCATGTTGGCCGCGGTCTATCTCCAGTTGCAGAATCCCGCGGTGACGCGCCAGATGGACGAGCACGCTTTCCTGGCGGCCGGCCGCAAGTACTTTGAAGGGGTGCTGGCCGGACTCGCCAACGACATCCTGCCGGCCATGCAGACCGATATTCCGATGTTGGGAAATCTGAGTTCCAAGATGCTCGCGCAAAAAGGCGCCAGCTTCCTCGACGACGCGATTGGGAAGGATATCGACCCCATCCTGGAATTTGCCATGGGGTCGCTTAACGACCGGCTGCAAGCCGCGCGCCGGGCCGCCGAGAGCGGCAACTCGATGACCATGGAGGTGTATCTCGCGCAGCTTCCCCTGCTGATTGCGCTGATGACACGCAACACGTTCTTTCCGGTCTGGCAACTGATCGTGGACAAGCTGTTCGGCGCGCTGGGCGGGGTGTCGAATATGATTTCTTCACCCGTGACGAAGCTCATGCAGACGGGCCGCGATACTGCCGGCGCCGTGAAACGGAAAGCGCAGGATCTTGATTCCAGCATTAAGGACACGGCCAAAGATCTCTCGTCCAGCGTGGACGACAAAGAGAAGCAGATCAAGGCGGCCGCAGCCTCCGCGAATGTCAACCTTGAGGGCGATCCGCTGGGCGGCGCCCCCGACAGCCTAGCCAAGACCGCGGGCGAGGAGGCGGACAGCATTCTTGGAGCGGCTACCGGATCATCCTCCTCCCCGGCCGGGCCGCCGCCCAGCTTCCCTGGCTCGGCACGCCTCAAATCGGGCTCTGGCATAGAAATCAAAAAAGGCGAATGGGACGATGTCGACGCAAATCAAAAAGTGCAGGCGGACTAGGAGACCGCGACTATGCCTCAAGGACCAGCAGCTCGCTTGACCGATCCCGTGGTGCATCCACTTCCGCCGTTGCTCAGCCCGGGTCCCGGAAGCCCCGATGTGTTGATTGGATTTCTGCCCGCATGGCGCGGTGTCGGCGGCGCGGCTGCGGCGGCGCTGCAAGCGTCCAAAGCCACTTCGGACAATGTGATCACGATTGCGCAGGCTGCCACGATTGCGGCAGCGGGTACGCCAGGACTTCCTGCCGCCAAAGCTGCCGAAGAGGCCGCCAAGGCAACTTCGGCGGGCGTTATGGGCGGCCAAATTTCCGCAGCGGCGGCAGGGACCGATCTCCACGTTTGCGCAACGCCTTTTCCGCTTCCTCCGCACGGTCCGGGCGTGGTGATCGATGGATCGAAGACGGTCCTTATCAACAATCTTCCAGCCTGCCGCGCGGGCGATACTATCCTTGAAGCGATTGGGCCTCCCAGCAAAATTGCAATGGGTGCGCCCACCGTCATCATTGGCGGCTGACCAAATGAAAAGACTGCAGCCGGTGATCTGGATGAAAGGGACGTTCCTCAGTCCGCATCATCTGCAGATGCAAGATCGATTCCTCGAAAGCACGCTCCAATTTCAACTAGACGCGTTGACCTTCGCGCCCTGGGGTTTTAGAACCTTGCTATTGAACCAGGAGGCGTTAGCGGCCGGTTACTTCGGTATCGCCAGTGCTTCCGGTATCTTTCCGGACGGCCTGCTTTTCGATACCCCGGATGCCGATCCGCTGCCCGCGCCCAAGCCGCTGGCGGACTGTTTCGAGCCGGATCAGACAGCGTTGGACGTGTACCTCGCGGTCCCGCATTACCGCGAGCGCGGCATCAATGTGGCCATGGGCCGCTCGAACGCGGATGCACGGTACTCGGCCGAAATCTCGATGCGGAGGGACGAAAATTCCGGTCTCGACGAAAAACCGGTACAGGTCGCGCGCAAGAATTTTCGCTTTCTAGTGGAGGGAGAATCGCAGCAGCACTCGTCGGTATTGCGCGTGGCTCGTGTGCGGCGTGCGGCGGCTGGCACGTTTCAGATTGATCCCCGTTTTGTGCCTCCCCTGGTGGATATTGCGGCCAGCGATTTCATGATTGTGAGCCTACGGCGCCTGGTAGAGATTCTGTCATCGAAGAGCAGCCAGTTGTCAGGGACGCGCCGGCAGAAGAATCTGAGTCTCGCGGACTTCGGAACTTCGGACATCGCGAATTTCTGGCTGTTGTACACCATCAACTCGCACTTCCCCTTGCTGCAGCATATTCTGGAAACGCGGCGCGGTCATCCCGAGGATTTGTACGGGGTTCTGCTGTCGCTGGCTGGCAGCCTGACGACGTTTTCGACGGCGATCCATCCTCGCGATCTGCCTAAGTATCAGCATGAAGATCTGGCGGCGTGCTTTATTGTTCTGGATGAGAAGCTGCGGTTGCTGCTCGAGACCGTGGTGCCGAGTAATTTCGTCTCGTTGCAGTTGAAACTGATTCAGCCGTCGATTTATGCTACCTCTCTATCGGACGATCGGTTTTTGAAGGACACCAAGATGTACTTGGCCGTATCGTCACAGATAAATGAAGCCGACCTGTCCGGCAAAGCGCCCTACCTCATCAAAGTATGTTCCGCCGATCACATTGAGCACCTGGTTCGCCAAGCTCTGCCGGGCGTGCAGTTGACGCATGTAACGCGGCCGCCGAGTGCGATTCCAATGAAGATGAACTTCCAGTATTTCAGCCTGAATCAGGCGGGGGTGGCGTGGGAGGCCATCACGCGGGGACGCAATCTGGCCGCATATGTGCCGGGTGATTTTCCGAACCCGCACTTGGATCTCATTATTCTTTTGCCGGAGAAGTGATCCTTAACGGTGGCGCATTGCAAAGAAGACCACAATCAGGATAGCGAACAACAAGATCACTCCACCAACAATCAGCAACGGGAGCATCGGATTCGCCGGCTTCGTTGCCGCGACCGGCGGCTGGGGAACGGATTGGCCAAGCGTAGGGGGCGCGCTCACCGACATCATTTTCGTGTATTCGCCGGGGCTTTGCGAGACCACGCTGGGTGCGGGTGGGGCGGCCGGGATGGCAAAGGCCCTGGTGGCGGATTGACCCGAAGATAACGAGCCTAGTGGTGGAGTGGCCGGGCGCACCTGCTGAGCTGGATTCCCGAACATTTGCGTGAACTCGCCAGCGCGATGCGGTGGAGGTGGCGAACCGCTGGGCGGTCGAAACGAATCCGCGGGGCGCAAGCCTTCCGAAAGCGGCTCGGGCTGCATCGGTGACTGAAAAAAGCGCGTGAATTCACCAGGCCCCAACGGCTGGGCCGCGGAAGGCGCAGGAGGCGCAGGAACTGGCGCGCTCTCATGAGGCTGGAACATCCGGGTGAACTCG
>JBBSHP010000625.1:0-3917 GCA_038232555.1 Bryobacterales bacterium | reverse complement strand
CGGCCGGCACTGCTTCGAGGGCGGCCCAGCCCGTACTTGTTCGTGACGGCGCAAGGCGGTCCGCTGACACGCCAGGGCTTCTGGAAACTTCTGGCCCGCTACGGGAAAAAGGTTGGCATTTTCGAGCGGTTGACACCGCACGCCGTCAGGCACAGTTTCGCCACTCACTTATTAGAAGGCGGGGCGGATCTGCGGAGCCTGCAAATCATGCTGGGACACGCAGACATCTCGACAACACGAATCTATACGCATGTGATGCGATCGCGATTGCGCGAGACGGTGGATAATCACCACCCGCGTGCTTGAATCTAGTGCCGGATCTGAGAAGAAGTCCGGGTAGAAAACTAAACGGGTCAGGATCGTTATTCGATTCTCCGGGCCCACTGAGAGCGAACCGATGAGCGACTATATGTTCATGCTCGACAGCCATCTAAGCTCCGACCAGAGCCGGGTGGTGAACGATGTGCAAGCGGCTGCGGTGCAGGCTAATATCAGCGTATTCTTGACGGGCGGCGCGATGCGCGACATGCTCGGCGGCTTTCCCATTCACGAAATCGACTTTACCGTCGAAGGAAATGCAATCAAGCTGGCGCGCCAGGTTGCGGACAAAGCCGGAGCCGAGATTCTGCACGTCGATGAGAACCGTAAATCCGTGAAGCTACGCTTTCCCAACGGAGTGGACGCCACGATCGGAATGGCGCGCCAGGAGAAATTCTCGAAGGCAGGCTCCAGGCCGCAGGTCCATCAGGCCACTATCCATGAGGATTTACGCAGCCGCGATTTCACGATCAACGCTATCGCGCTGTCGTTAAGCCCCGCTTCGAAGGGCTTGCTCCTGGACCCCAACAATGGCGCAGGGGATCTGGCCCACAAGGAACTGCGCACGGTCACGAACTTCACACTATATGACGATCCCGTCCGATTGCTGCGCCTGATCCGTTTCAAGATACGGCTTGGCTTTGAAGTGGGCGAGAGAACTCAACTGCAGTACTCGAATGCCCGCGAAGCCGGCTTGGAAACCCGCATTGCCCCGCAAACGTTGATGGAGGAGCTTCGGCGGATCGCGGAGGAGAACAATCTCAGCGAACTGATTAAAGCCTTAGAGGATGAAAAGCTGCTGCAACTGTTTTCACCGGCCCTGCAAGGACCCAAGATCAACGTAGCAGGCCTCCAGAAGATGCAAAAGGCACGAGAGATGGTGCCGTCTGGCGCGCACTTCGCCCTGGACAGCGTTGGGTTGTTCCTGATGACGCTGACCGAGAAATTGACCCCGGCTCAGCGAGCCGCTCTGATAAAAGGGCTGGATATGCCGGCAGAAGACGTCGCCAAATGGCAGAAGCTGGAGACGCGTTCGAAGAAGCTGGAAAAGGATCTGAAATCCGCGAAGGTTCAAAAGGCTTCGCATGTGTATCAGTTGTTATCCCAGGCGCCTGGGGACCAAATACTGTTTCTACTTTTGCGCTCTTCCGAACGCCTGGTGCAGGATCGCATCAAAAATTACTTACAGAAATATCTGCCCGCCTCCCTGGAGGTAACGGAGAAAGAAGTGATTGCAGCGGGCGGCCAGCCAGGCGGACCGAAATACGCCAAGCTGCGCGAAGAACTGATCGCCACGCGGTTAGATGCACGTCCGAAGAAGGTTCCTCCACCCCCACCGGTGGAGGAACCTGCCTCTCCGCCCCCACCCGTGTCTGCCTTCGCCCGAAGGTAGGCGGCTGGGGCCAGCCTGAAATTCGAGACGGCGCCATGGATGACGCCGTCCCATGCCGATAGCCCCCGCATGAGCTACCGGAACGCAAGGGCAAGATATGCCGGCCCGATCACGAACAGCAAATCCATCACTTGCGCCTTCACTATAGCCGACAATCTCAAATCGGCAAGGGGAAGGAATTTCAAGTCGTTGAGCCCATGGGAGAAGGAGTTTTAGATTTCCGTGAATGCCCATGGCCGAGGGCCACAACGGGGGATGAAAATACGCCGTGCGTGGCTTGGTTCCGCTGGTAAGTCCTAAGCTGTCTGGCGACGTTTTGTTGACACCAAACAACTTACAAGCGCCTATTTTCGAAGGACTGTAAAAAACGTTGCATCAGCTCGCCGTCGGAGAATGCTTTGCATTTAACGAGTTTCGAGCCGCATGCTGATGCAACGGGCCAGTCAGCTAAACGGGTGTTGGGGATCAATGGAACGGAAAACCGGGTTAAGGATACGCGAGTTTTACAGAACGGGCTTTTGGTGAGATCCAGCAACCAGCAGATTGGAATCTACTTTCCGGCAGCGGCATTTTGCAAAGTCCCCTCGCCATGATAAGCAAGGCGGCCGTTTGTGGTGACGACTAAAACCAGGGCAACGGCTAGTCCCGAGAGCGCAAGCACGAGTTCGAACTGGATAGCCGGGTTTGGCTGGGCGTCTGCGAATAGGCCAGCAAGAAATCTGGAAACGGTGTTGAAAGTCGAGTGCATTATTATCGCTGTAATCACACTGAAGTGCGCCAAATTGGCACTGAAGCTCATGATGACGGAAAGCCCGACGATAATGAGCGTATAGATCCAAAGCGGTGCACTCTCCCAGCCCGAACGGAGAAATAGCGGAAGGTGCCAGCCAGCCCAGAGTAGACCTAGCATCAGCGATCCGCGAACGGCTCCCAAGTGCGCTTCCAGCCGGGGGAGTGCGTAGCCTCGCCATCCCGGCTCTTCGCCCAGTGGTCCCCCAAGGAGCGTGGAGTAGTTGTACACGCTGAGTGACATCATAATGCTCCACTTGAGCTTATGCGGATCGGCTGTGCTGATTCCGGGGAGGACAACGTAAGCAAAGATGACGAGTGCCACGCCCACTACGGTCGCCACGAGCATACGCGTCCAGTTTGTGTGGAGGCGGAAGGCTCTGTAGGTGCCGGTCGCGAGACGATGGGTAGCGAGGGCTGCCAGGGATGGCCCGAAGCTGCCAAGGATGGTGAGCTGTGAGGGCCCTCGAAAAACGACCATGGGTAGGAAGACGATCCAGGAGAACGCGTAAGCGAGGATGAAGAAGGTGGTCAGGGGACGGCCGACGGCGATTCGAGTAAAGTTACCTGGAATGCACAGGAAAGAATCCAAAGCGTACTTCACAAAGCAGCAGCCAACCGATAGATCGTGGCTTCGTGCACATTGAAAGTTCTCGCGATATCCCGTGCCGGCTTTCCCTCTGCGAGGAGCTGGGATGCCAGTTGGGTCTGATCCGGATTGAGCTTACGCGGCCGGCCAAAGCGTACACCGCGCCGTTTCGCAGCTTCGCGCCCAGCCCCCGTTCTTTCTCGTATCAAATCCCGTTCGAACTCAGCGATGCCGGCGAACACAGTCATGATCATCTTGCCGGTGTGAGTCGTTGTATTGGCCCAGGGTTCGGCGAGAGATTGGAATTTGCCGCCTGCTTCACTGATGGTTTCCATTGTGTTCAGGAGATCTCGCGTTGACCTAGCCAGACGGTCCAGCTTCCAAACGATAATGGTGTCACCTGGCCGGATTTGATCAAGCATGCGCTCTGGCATTCGGCCTTCTTCAGCGCTTTCAATTGTAGGTCCAGCTTCTGGTCCTGAGTCGAAACCCGCGCGTAGCCGATCTTCACTGCCGCACCTCTTCGTGTGTTGCAAAAGTTCTTGCATTAAGGCTACCTTTTGCGGGATACTTTTGCAAACGGAATTCTGCGGAAATACGGTAAGCCTGGTTTCCTCGCAGAACTTGTAAGTTTTGCAAAACGCCTCCCCCCAGGTAGATGGAAGGAGGCCTCATGCCCGTCAGTTTCCTGACCGAACAACAGCGGAACCACTATGGCCGCTTCGCGGGAGAACTAAGCCCGGAACAGTTAAATCGCTATTTCCACCTGGACGATCCTGATCGCCAGCTCGTCAACTCTCATCGCGGCGACCATAGCCGTTTGGGGTT
>JBBSHP010000624.1:0-3917 GCA_038232555.1 Bryobacterales bacterium | reverse complement strand
GGCACGACGAAGTTGATCTGATAAAGCCCGGCGTACCCAGGTGTAAGCCCGGTGTAAACCGGAAACTGAAACAGGTACGGCTTGGCCGGGCCAACATTCACCCGAAAATCAAAGTCCAGCAGAAATGAATTCTTCGTAGGCGCTGAGCTCGATACAATTTTGCCGGCAGCCACGACCGGGTCCGTCGCGCCGAGACCAGTCGCGTAAGCAACGATTTCCTCGCCTGGCTTAGCCGGGCTTTGTCCGGAGACAAGCGATCCATCGGCATGAGTCACCAAGGGAAAACACGGTAATCCCGAGTGGTTGAAGCGGCTTGCCGGGCTCGCAAGTACTGTGTCACACCCGGTCAGGATATGGACCTGACTGTAAAATGGCGTGAGCTCGATCATAGCCCCGGCAGACCCCTTCTCAGACACCCACAACGCCATGGGCGGCAACGCGTAAGTGGGACCGAGTCCGCATTGCGAGCCGCAATAACCGGGAAAGCCGTACGGAAGTTGGACCGTGATGGCAGCCAGAGTTCCGCCGCGGCATGGCGGCTGAGGAAAAAGCGACTGGGGAGAGTTGCCCGGACAAGTAGAGACCGGGCGGACCTCAATTATCGGAACGGCATGACCGTCGAGGTTAACCGAAATGCCGGCCAGCGATGTAGGAAGGTCTGCTCCCGGCGGCACTCGCACGGCTTGACTAAGTTTGCTGCCGGCTCCCTGGACGAAAAAGGTCAGAACCTCTCCCGGCGCTACCTTGACGGGAGCGGGAAGCGCGTACCCCGCTCCGATTACTATATTCGAGGCGGGGATCTGCGCGGACATCGCACCGATCAAGCAAAAGACCGACCCAATCAATCTCATGGCAATGTAAACGAAAACGGTTTACTCGATGCGTTTCCCGCAGTAACTACAATAGTGATCTGGCCCGAGCCGATGTCGCTCAGCAAGGCTATGTTGATCTGGCTGGCTCCCTCGACCAACCCAGGCGCAATGCCCGCATAGAGCACTGGCGCAGACTCACCGTTGATCGTTGCCGACACAGGCAACTGGCACAGTGGAAGGGCATCTCGGGTGAGCGCGCCGCAGCCGGTCGCATAGAGCGTCAGCGTCCCATCTCCGTTCGACACAGCGGCGAAGATCCCCGGCGCGGATGGTGCCACATCCAAGGTAACCGGAACAGACAATCCGACCTGCAACGCAGTCTTCGGACCAAGCACCGAATACGGAACTGTCGCACTGATCTGCGTTGCGGATGAGTACACAATCGTCGCCGGAATTCTGTCGAACGTCACGTTCCCGGCGAGATTGATTCCAAAGATGGTCACGATTTCACCGGGTGTGACGGGGCCGCTTGCAAAGCTGCCCGCATTGACCACCGATGCCGAAGTAAAGCTTGGAGCAGGCACACCTACAGAAATTGAGAGAACAGCCGATAGCGCGGCCTGAGGATTTTGCACAGCCACCGTGTGTGTGTATGCGTCCAAGAAATAGGCTGCAGGCATGCTGAAGACGAGCGTCGATGCGTTGACAAACTGAACGGGTGTAGTCATCCACGGTAGTCCATCCACTTGCACGATGGAATTCTTTGTAAATCCTGAGCCGTGAATGGTAATCGTCGTATCATCCGAGCCAACGGGCACGGTGGGTGGTTCCACGGAGGCCAGAAGTGGTGCGGGCCCAAGCACCAGAAGCGTAACGTCCACAATTGCGGCTGTGCCCACAGGTGGTGTCAACCGCACACTTCCGTTATAGGTTCCCGGACCCAAACTTGACGGCTGTACGGAAATTATCAGGTTTCCGGACGTGGTACTCGTGGTTGCCAACCACAAATCGGCGGTACTGGCGGTGAAGGAAGCCCCTGCAACAAAGACGCTTTGCGGACTTGGGAGGCTCCCGCCCTGTACATACTGGAAGGCAACCCGCCTTGGCACCGTCGTGAGTGGGGACTGGCTGATTGGACTGCTGTCGGAGATTTTAGCTAAGAAGCCGTCACCTCCCCCGCCATATACCGGTTGGAACGCATTGTTCACTGGAAAATTCGATGAGATGGTCCATCCGACGACATAGGCGTTCCCCGCCGCATCCAAGACAATCGTATTTATTCCTTCTGCGCTGCTGCCGCCGAGAAACGTTGAATAGAGAAGTGCCGAGCCCGATGGATCGAATTTCGCAACAAATCCATCCACATTGTCTATCCCTCCGCCAAAGAATTGCTGAAGCGAGTTCTTTGTCGGGAAGTCCGCCGAGCCTGCTACGCCGGCCACATATGCGCTCCCGTTTGCATCCACGGCTATCGCCCTACCCAGCGTGTAACCGGATCCACCTAAGTAGGTGGCGTAAATAGTATTCTGCATTTTTGCATCGTATTTGGCCAAAAACGCACTTGAGCTGGAAAGTAACGTGCTTTGATATGCATTCTTCACTTGAAAGTTGCTGTCATTTACATATCCAGTCACGTAAATGTTGCCGGAGGAGTCCGTCGCGACTCCTGAAGTGTCACCCGCTGCCGGTCCGCCATAGTAGGTCGCGAATACAACGGTTTGGCCATCTGATGTAAACTTCATGAGCGCCGGTGTGTTGTACAAGCCTCGGCTGGTAAATTGAGTCTGAATCGCGTTCTTGAACGGGAAGTCAGCGGAGTTGGACGATCCACCGAGGAGAACGCCACCGTCAGGGGTCAGCGACACAGCATGGCAGAACTCTCTCCCGCTTCCTCCGTAATAGGTCGAGAATGCAAGCGCTCCCAAAGGCGTTATTTTCGCCAAAAAACAGTCTGTGCCACCTCCATAGATCGGCTGTACAGCATTTTTCACGGGGAAATCGCGCGAGTCCGTCTCTCCTCCGAAGTAGGCGTTACCTTGTGCGTCCACAGCGACCGCCCATGAGTCATCACGGCCACTCCCGCCCAGATAAGTCGAGTAGACGAGGGAACGTCCGTCTGGAGACAATTTAGTCATGAAGGCGGTGTTAACCCGCGCAGTGAACTGCGTCTGTATGGGGTTCTTCAAAGGAAAATTGGCTGATCGAGTGATCCCGGTCACGATCGGACTGCCATTAAAGTCCAGCGCAATACTGTACGGCGGATCCCAGCCCCCCGATCCGAGCACTGAATAATACAGGAGCCTTTTCCCGTCAGGCGCGAATTTGAATACTGCCGGTTGCAGGCTTACAATGTTGGTCTGCTGAAACGGATTAAGGCTCGGCGTGGAGGGGGATTGCGTCGCCATAGCAACGAATATGTTTCCGGCGGAATCGAGTACGATTGCGTCCGCAGTATCGAGACCGGGGCCGCCGAGAAATGTCGAGAACTCCAGAACCGGATCAATGGTCAACTCGCGTGTTCGGTCATAGCGTCCAAGCGCCAATTGCACCCGCCCCTCTGAGCCAAGTACGTAATCAGCATCGATGACATCTCCGTCCTGGATGACCCGTGGCCGGTGTTGACGCATGCCAGCAACGATTAAGTCGCCATGATCGAGCTTGACCGGCTCACTGAATGCAAGCTCGATGCGATCCGGATTCCCGCCCGGCTTGACGATGAAGTCGTACTCGGCGTTGCGCCCGGAGCCGTAGTAGGCGAGATCGATACCCGGATACACATCCTTGTACCGCAACCGTGCGTAGTGCGGGATACCGGTGAACCAAGTCTTCTCACCGCGCCCCGTGAAATAGTTGGAGTAGCCTCCGGTCGGCTCAAGACCCTCCACGCGCGCGTGCGTCGAAGCGCCGATAAGTCGCATGTGAACGTTGGTCTTGTTCGCGTACACGACCTCGTTCCCGGTGATGTACAGGTAAGCGCCCTTGGACCGCCCGACCCATTCCGTCTGGCCTTTCACCTGTCCGACGTTCGCTTCGAACCAAACTGTCTGCCCGCGCAACGCGAGGCCACAGAGAAGAAGGAGTGGCAATTTCATGGGAGTGTGTAGG
>JBBSHP010000623.1:0-3925 GCA_038232555.1 Bryobacterales bacterium | reverse complement strand
ATCGCTGGTCGCGATCCACAGGTCCTGCTGCCGCTCCCGTTTCCGCCGGGTTCCCATCGCCATGTCATATAGACGCTCAGAACATTTCCAACGTCACATGTTTTGAACGGGTGATCTTACTATTACCACGGGCTGCTAGCGCTGAGCGTGCCAGTTACTACAATTTCGACCTGCAAAAATTCAAAAGCGCGAACGCCGCGGCTTAGATCCCGCGTGGGACCTGCTTTAAACGCGTCCTGCCTTTAAACTGGATAAAGATGCAAGCCAAAGCTCCGTCCAAATCCGTCCAAACCAAGACTCCCGCGCCGGTTGCCCGGGCTCGCAACCTCGCCAGCCTTCTTAGCCACAACACCCATCTGTTGCGGTGGGTCGAAAAGATGGCGAATCTGACCAAGCCGGCCGCGATCCACTGGGTAGATGGATCGCAGGAGGAAAATGATCGGCTGTGCGCCCAGATGGTCGCTGAGGGCACTTTCATTAAGTTGAATCAGGATCTGTGGCCCGGCTGTTATTACGCTCGTTCGGATGCGAGCGATGTGGCTCGCGTGGAGGATCGCACTTTCATCTGTTCGCTCTCTAAAGACAACGCCGGACCCACCAACAACTGGCGCAAGCCCTTTGAGATGCGCAAGACTCTCAAAGAGCTGTTCCATGGATGCATGCAAGGCCGCACCATGTATGTCTTGCCCTTCAGCATGGGGCCCATCGGTTCGCCCATGTCGCAGATCGGCGTTCAATTGACTGACTCGCCCTACGTCGTGGTGAACATGCGCATCATGGCGCGTATCGGCAGGCAGGTCTTTGAAGAAATAGATAAGGATGTAAAGCGGGTGGTGCCCTGCATGCACTCGGTGGGCGCGCCGCTGCGTCCGCGCCAAAAGGACGTGCCCTGGCCCTGCAATCCCGAAAAGTACATCGTGCACTTTCCCGAGACTCGTGAGATCTGGTCGTACGGATCGGGCTATGGCGGCAATGCTTTGCTGGGAAAGAAATGCTTTGCTCTGCGCATCGCCTCCAACATCGCGCGAGACGAAGGTTGGATGGCGGAGCACATGCTCATCCTGGGCATTGAGGATCCCAACGGCGAGAAGACCTATATCGCAGCCGCGTTCCCCAGCGCCTGCGGCAAGACCAACCTTGCCATGTTGATTCCTCCTCCCGGGTTCGAGGGTTGGAAGGTGTGGACGGTCGGCGACGACATCGCTTGGATTAAGCCGGATGCCCACGGACATTTGCACGCCATCAATCCGGAATCGGGCTTCTTCGGTGTAGCCCCCGGCACCTCTGCCAAAACCAATCCCAATGCCATGGCCACTCTTTCAAAGAACACCATCTTCACCAACGTGGCCCTCACTCCGGAGGGCGGAGTCTGGTGGGAAGGTATGACCGAGCAGCCGCCGCCCGAGTGCCTGGATTGGCAAGGGAAGCGCTGGACTCCGGAGATCGCGCAGCAGACCGGGGCCAAGGCCGCTCACCCCAACGCTCGATTCACCGCGCCCGCCTCGCAATGTCCTACCATCGATCCGCGCTGGGAAGATCCGAACGGCGTACCGATCAGCGCTCTGGTATTTGGAGGCCGGCGCGCCACCACCATGCCGCTGGTTTACCAGGCGTTCAATTGGACCGCCGGCGTTTACACCGGTGCCACCATGGGCTCTGAGACCACCGCCGCCGCTGGAGGAGCCGTTGGTAAAGTCCGGCGCGATCCCATGGCCATGCTTCCGTTTTGCGGATATCACATGGGCGATTATTTCCGGCACTGGATCACCATGCAGCGCTCGCTAAGCGAAACTCCCCGCATCTTCCATGTCAACTGGTTCCGTAAGGATGCCGAAGGAAAATTCCTATGGCCCGGATTCAGTGAAAACATGCGGGTGCTGAAATGGATCGTGGATCGTGCCCACGGCCGCGCTCTGGGCCGGGAGACCCCCATCGGCTGGATACCGCGGTACGATGACATCGAATGGAAAGGGCTCCCCTATCCACGCGAACGATTCGATGAGCTGCAGGCCTTCGACCGGAGTGCCTGGCGCAGTGAAGTCATCGGCCACGAAGAGCTCTTCATCGACCTGCACGATCACCTGCCGCCCGAAATGATCTACGAGCGCGAACTCCTGATCTGCCGCCTCTGACACCTCTCATGCATAGCTCCCAGTGGGGCAGGCATTCTTGCCTGCCGCCTTTCAACCGGCAAGTAATCCTCGCCGTCCTCGCCAGTGCCACCGCCATCGCCATAGCCAGCGCAGCCGATGCGCCCATGGTCCTAGCTGGCTACTCACCCGAAACCTCGCGCATGGAGCGCGAATGGGAAATCAAGTTCCGCGCCATCCCATCCGCCGAGCGCCAGCGCGAATACATGCGCCGCCTCACCGCGCACCCCCATCACGTAGGCTCGCCCTATGGCAAAGAGATCGCCGAGTGGCTGCTGGCGCAGTTCAAAGCCTGGGGCTTCGACGCCCAAATCGAAACCTTCGACGTCCTGCTCCCCACTCCCAAAGAGATTAAACTCGGAATGCTGGAGCCGCGCCGGTTCCAAGCCAAGCTCTCCGAGCCCGCGCTAGCGCAAGACCCCACTTCGAACCAGGCCGCGGAACAATTGCCCCCCTACAACGCCTATTCGATCGACGGCGAGGTCACTGCTCCATTGGTCTACGTCAACTACGGAATGCCGGACGACTACGAAGATCTGGACCGGCTGGGTGTCTCCGTAAAGGGAGCTATTGTTATCAGCCGTTACGGACATGGCTGGCGTGGAGTCAAGCCGAAGATCGCCGCGGAGCACGGGGCCCTGGGCTGCATCATCTACTCCGATCCGGCCGACGACGGCTATGCCCAAGGGGATGTCTTTCCGGCCGGTGCATGGCGGCCTCGCGACGGGGTGCAGCGCGGCAGCGTCATGGATACCGACTATCCGGGCGACCCGCTCACTCCGGGAATCGCGTCCCTTCCTGGAGCCAAACGGCTCGCCTTGAGCGAAGCCAAAACGATCACGAAAATTCCGGTGCTGCCCATCTCGTACGGCGATGCCCAGCCTCTGCTCGCTGAGTTGAAGGGGCGAGTGGTCCCGCTGCGCTGGCGCGGCAGTCTCCCCATCACCTACCGGACCGGTCCCGGACCCGCCCAGGTTCACATGAAAGTGACGTCTCACTGGGACCAGAAGAAGCTCTACAACGTCATCGCCCGCCTGCCGGGCTCCGAGTTCCCGGATGAATGGGTCTTGCGCGGCAACCATCACGACGCCTGGGTCAACGGTGCGGAAGATCCCATCTCCGGTTTGATCGCTGAATTGGAAGAGGCTCGCGCATTCGGGGAGTTAGTGAAGCAGGGCTGGAAACCCAAGCGGACGTTGATCTATTGCGCCTGGGACGGCGAAGAGCCAGGCCTGCTAGGGTCCACCGAATGGGTGGAGGCTCACGCGCCGGAACTGCTTCAGCATGCCGTCGCGTATTTCAACAGCGACACCAACAGCCGCGGATATCTGCGCGCCGAAGGGTCTCACGTCTTGGAGCGGTTCATCAACTCCGTCGCGCGCGAAATACCTGACCCGGAGAAGAACATATCCGCGTGGCAGCGCCATCAGGACCTGGCCATCGCAAACGCCAAAGATCCGGAGGCTCGCAGCCTGATCCGGCAGCGCGCGGACTTCCGTATAGGAGCGTTAGGCGATGGCTCGGACTACACCGCCTTCATTCATCACCTGGGGATTCCGGCCGCTGACCTCCGCTATGGAGGCGAAACCAAGGGCGGCATCTATCACTCCATTTACGATGACTTCTACTGGTACACCCACTTCGGCGATCCCGATTTTATCTACGCGCGCGCTCTGTCCCAAACCATGGGATCCGTCGTGATGCGCCTTGCCGATGCCGAGCTCTTGCCCTTCGATTTCGTGGGGCTGGCCGACACGGTCAAGCGCTATTCGAGT
>JBBSHP010000622.1:0-3927 GCA_038232555.1 Bryobacterales bacterium | reverse complement strand
GGGGGTGGTGGCGCCTTCTCGCGCGGGGGGCGCGCGGGGGGGGGGGGGGTGGCGGCGGGGGGGCGGGGGGGGGGGGGGGGGGGGGGCGCCTGTGGGGGCGGTGGCATGCGCATGGGCGGTGGTGGCGGACACGGCGGGCATGGTGGCGGTGGGGATAGCACCACTTCCAAGCGCTACAATCTGATTCTCTCGGCCCAGGCCCGGAACTTGCTGAACACTAATAATTCAGGTCCGCTGATTGGGGATATCACCTCACAGCTCTTTGGCACCTCCAATCGGTTGGCGGGCGGATTCGGGCCCGAGTCTTCGCCGGCTAATAATCGCCGGATCGAGTTCTCGCTTCGTTTCTCATTCTGAGTGGCGTCCATCTGAGTGGCGTCCAGGGCTGCCTGGACTCTACACTGACATTATGGCTATCAGCAAGGATCTTCTCGATATTCTCGTTTGTCCGTTGTGTAAGGCGCCGGTGGAGATGAAAGCGGACCAGAGCGGACTGAAGTGCGTGCAGTGCAAACGGGTTTATCCCATTCGGGACGATATCCCGGTGATGCTGATCGATGAAGCGAAAATCGAAGAATAGACCGTATCGTTCATGGGTCGCAATGTGCTCGAGCGGCTTCCACCGGGCGCTCGAGTTGCTATTATCCGGCTGCGCTCGCTAGGCGACTGCGTCCTCACCACGCCTGCTATCAGTCTTCTGAAGCGAGCCCGACCGGACCTTCAGATCGGTGTGGTGGTGGAGCCGCGGTTCGCAGCGGTGTTCACCGGAAATCCCGACGTGGAACAGATTCTGGCGCCCGAAGTCCCTGAAGTTGTCCGGTGGCGACCTGAGCTTGCGCTCAACCTGCACGGCGGCACCAGGAGCGTCCAACTTACTATGGCCTCGCGGGCCACCTTACGGGCCGGTTTTGAACATTTCCGACTGCAATCGCTGTACAACGTGCGGATCGCGCGCGCTCAAGACATCCTGGGAGTGGCTCGAAAGGTCCACACGGCGGAACACCTGGCGTCCGCCATGTTCTACCTGGGAGTGCCCATTTCAAATGTCCCAAGGGCGCGTTTGTTTGCCGACCGGCAGCCCACCAGTAGTCCTTACGCGGTGATTCACCCAGTGGCGTCCGCCCCGGACAAGACTTGGCCCGCCCAAAGATTCCTCGACGTGGCCCGTTACGTTCAAGAGCGGCTCGCTCTCGATCCTGTTTTTATTGGAGGGCCCGGTGAGTGCTTAGGTGCTTTCCGTGGATACCGCGTCATCTCCGGGGCGCCCCTGGAACATGTGAAGAGTTTGCTGGCCAGCGCCTCGCTGTTTGTAGGCAACGATAGCGGGCCGGCCCACATAGCGGCGGCTTTCGGAGTACCAGTGGTTGTTCTGTTCGGTGCTTCCGATCCCGAGATCTGGTCGCCCTGGAAGACAGAGGCAGCCGTGCTCGCGTGCGCACATGGAATTTCCGGCATCGATACGTCGCAGGTTGTAGCGGCCGTGTCGGCGTTGGTCCCGCAGGCGGTCTGATGAAGGAATTGAACCGGCTGCTTCGCCTGGTGCGTCCGTATCTCGTTCAACTGTTCAGCGCGCTGTTACTGATGGCAGGCGTTGGGTTTGCGCAAGGGATGACGGCTCTGCTTATCGGTCCCGTGTTCGACCGGGTCTTAAAGCCCGACTCCCCGGACAGCCCCGTTCTGCTCTTCACGATTCCGCTGCTTAAACACCCCGTGTACCTGCATGAGCTGATGCCTTTCGGTATACATAACGTCTGGACTTTGGTTGCCACGGTTCTGCTGGGCGTATTCATGCTGAAGGGCCTGTGCGATTATTTCGGCAATTACCTGGTTAACTTTGTTGGCTTTTCCGCCATCACAGATCTTCGCCAAAAAGTCTTTGATCGGGTGCTTCGTCAAGATGCGCAGTTTTTTGAGAGCAACTCCACGGGGAAGCTAATGTCATCGATCATGAGCGATATCGATCGCATTCAAGTAGCCACCTCGCACATGCTGGCCGATTGGTTGCGCCAATCCTTCTCGGTGATCTTCCTGCTTGGCGTGGTACTTCAGAAAGATTGGCGGCTAGCCCTGGGGAGCATCACCGTCCTCCCTTTTGTTCTGGTGCCAACGGCCCGCATCGGCAAGCGGATCAGGCGAACGACCCGGCGCGCTCAAGACCATACCGCGGATCTCAATCAGATCCTGCAGGAGACCATAAGCGGTCATGCGGTAGTGAAATCGTTTGGTAGCGAGGACCTGGAATCCAGCCGCTTTCGCTTGACTGCCGAACGGCTGAAATCGAGTAATCTGCGCTACGTCGCTCAACAGGCCATCGCATCGCCACTGATCGAGTTCTTCGCGGCTCTTACCATCGTGGCACTGCTGACTTATGCGAGAACCCAGATCAAATCCGGCGCGATGACTTCCGGGGAATTCAGCAGCTTCCTGCTCGCGCTCCTCATGTTGTATGAGCCGGTCAAGCGCCTTACCGGAATCCACAACATCTTCCAGCAGGCCCTGGGAGCATCGCAGCGCGTTTTTGAATACCTTGATCGCGAGAAAGACATTGTTGAGAAGCCTGGCGCGATAAAGCTAAGCGCATTCCGGCATTCTCTGAAGCTCGAGAACGTGAGTTTTTATTATCCGAATGCTCCGGATGGATTCGTGCTTCGGGACATCAATCTGGAAGTCAAGCCAGGCGAAGTGGTAGCTCTGGTGGGGCCCAGTGGTGCCGGTAAGACTACGTTGGCAAATCTGGTTCCGCGATTCTACGATGCGAGCAGCGGATCCGTAAAGCTGGACGGTAGAGATGTGCGCGACCTCCAGGTTGCGTCATTAAGGGACAAAATCGGAATCGTCGCGCAAGACACTTTTTTGTTCAACGACACCGTGGGTAATAATATCCGTTACGGCAAACCTAAGGCTAAGGACGAAGAAGTCCGTCAGGCAGCGCGGGCCGCTCTGGCGGACGAGTTTATTGACCGGTTGCCCCGAGGGTACGACACTGTGATCGGAGAACGTGGTTTGACGCTGAGCGGCGGCCAGCGTCAGCGCATTGCGATTGCCCGGGCATTGCTGAAAAACGCGCCTATTCTCATTCTGGATGAGGCTACTTCGCACTTGGACACAGAGTCGGAGATGCTGGTGCAACGAGCGCTCCAGAATTTGATGAGTCGCCGAACAGTGATCGTCATCGCGCACCGCTTGTCAACCATCCGGCGAGCGGACAAGATCGTCGTTCTGGATCGGGGCCAGATCTCCGAGATCGGCTCGCATGAAGAGCTGCTCAACCAGGGAGGAATTTACCAGCGCCTTCATCAGATGCAGTTTCTGGAACCGGAGCCGCTGGTCCAACCATGAAGATACGGAGCATGACCGGGTTCGCTCGAGTCCAAAAATCGACGGCGCAGGGCGAAATCGTCGTGGGCCTAAAAACCGTGAATCATCGGGGGCTGGATCTGCACTTTCACAGCTCGGCCGAGATCGATACAGTGGAGAACAGCATGCGGACGGCGATCAAGAAAGCGCTGATCAGAGGACATGTCGATGTCCGGGTCTCATTCGTGCGCCCGCAAGGTAGCATCACGCGGCTGAATGAGAACCTGCTGAACCAGTATCTCAGCGCGTTCAGACAAGCCGCTGATGCTTATCATCTGCCCGATGCCACACCCGATCTCAATGCAGCTCTGCGTTTGCCGGGAATGTTTGGAGCGCTAACCGGGGTGGATGAATCGAGCACTGTAATTGAGCCGTTGTTGCTTGTTGCGCTAGAGGAAGCACTCGGCATTCTGAACCAGTTTCGTTCACGTGAGGGGGCTGAATTGGCGGCCGTGATCAAAACTCATAATGACGCGATTGGCCGTCGTTGTGGAGAGATCGAGAACATTCGGGCGGGGGCGATGCCTTCATTCCAACAACGCCTGACTGAGCGGTTAAAAGAGGTGCTTC
>JBBSHP010000621.1:0-3928 GCA_038232555.1 Bryobacterales bacterium | reverse complement strand
TCAAGGTTTAGCCGGGGTTGGGGCTTGCGAAGGTGTCGGCGAAGGAGGAGCGGCGGCTGCGCCCTTCAACTTGGCGGCATCCGCCTTACGCGTAGTTGCGTATTGCTTTACCTGAGGGCTTGCGTCCGGCATTGCGATTACCTTATCGAAGGTGGCGATTGCGTCATCGGTCTTGCCGCCTTTCAGATAGGCCTCACCGAGCCGGAAAGTGGTGTTCGGGTCAGGGACTCCACTGGCGTCCACTGCTGCCTTGAACTGGGTCACAGCTTCGTCGTATTTCTTGCGAACCATAGCGATCAAGCCTTCCGCGGCATAGGCTTGGCCGGTCAGGTTCTTCCGCTCTTTTTCCCACTGCTCGTCCGTAATTCTGGAACTCTGTTTTGGAAAGGTCTTGACGTCGCTGAGAGCCGCTTTCGCGTACTTGTCGGCCTTAGCAAGCTTCTCTTCTTTATCAAGATCGAATTCCCGCGTATGCGTGGCGGTTTCGCTGGCCAGCATAACCTCCGCGTAGACGTTCTTGGGGTCAGCCTCCAACGTGCGCTCGGCATAAGTGGTTATCTGAGCCAGATCCCCCTTGCTTTCAGACAACTGCATGGCACTTTGCAGAAGGAAGACTTTGTACTCAGTATCGGCGAAGTTGGTTAGCACATTCTCAATCGCTTTAATCTGATCGTCCGGCGTGGTGGCCTTTTGAATGGCCTGCAACGCTTCCGCCTCTTTAGGCGATTTGGGCTGCGGATCTTTTTGGCCGAAGGCCAGGCCGGCGCTTAGTATCAGTCCGCTCGATAGAGCCAGCAGCTTGAATCGATTCCTCATTAGAATACTCCTCCTCCTATTTTCGCCGTGTTCATAGCCACGGACCTAATTGTTATTTAGCAGATTTCTCAAGTTCTTTCCGGGCCGCTGTCTTGGCGCCGGCTGAGACGCCCTGCAAGGCCAAGGTAGCCCGGTACTGTTTGGCGGCTTCATCCGGTTGGCCTTCGGCCAGCGCGAGTCTCCCCAAATATACATGGACCCAGCCTGCGATCTCCGGATCGGGGCCGAGTTCCAGCGCTTTCTGAAAGAGTTTCTGGGCCAGTTCCGGGTCTTTTTGCAGGGCTGCAATGCGCGCCAGCCCATAATACGCCTCGGCATGGGCGGGTTTCTGACTGGTCTGCTCCAACGCGCGGAGATAAGTCTGCTTGGCTTTGTCGAGTTCGCGAGCACGATAGTAATCATCGGCCTGAAGCAGAGTTTTGGCTGCTCCGCTCAGTTCGGGCGCCGCGGGCCCCGTGACCGTAATTTTGGGACCGGCACGTTCGGTGGCGAACTGCACCTTATCCAGACGCTGGACTTCGCGCTTCAAATTGATACCGGCGATCAGTTCGGGAAGATAGAGGCGCATGGCCTTGTCCTGCTTCTCGTAAGTGGCGAGCCCGTCGGCGAAAGCAGGCGTCAGGATGAACCCTTCACGGGTAGCTTGATCGACCAGGGCGTCACGACTCTGGCCCCGCAGAAGGCGGCTTTCGATGGCCTTGATCAGAGAGCCGGTGGCGAGTAACAGGAAATCGTTTTTATAAACATCGTCCAGCGCCGGCGCGCCCTGAGCATAATCGTTTAGGGATTTCAGTTTGTCGAGCTGCGCCGAATACTTGAGGGACAGCGGATCCAGCAAATAGTGCAGATACGCGTATTCCACCTGCTGCAACGGCAACTCCGGCGTGGGCGTCAGAACGATGAAATAATCGTCCTTGTAGTTCCGGGTTTGGACCTGATGGGGCGGCGCCAGCAATTCGACGTAGATCTGGAAACGGCGGCCCAGATATCCACTGGTGGGGTTGCGGAGGTAGGCGTTGGACTGGAGCAGCGTCCGCGTGATCGGGCCGTGATAATCGGCGATCACTTTGTCATAGGCAGGCTGCGAGCGCTGCCACAGTTGCTCGAGATGCGCCTCGCGGTAGAAACGCGGCAAAATCTGCTCGAGACCCTGCATCTTGAACACGTCCGGCGGCAACTCATTCATAGGAACCCGGAACTTGAAGTCGGGCGGCCCATTGATTGAAAGCGCGAAGGAGATATACTGCGTTAAATCCGCAGTGGCGTCGTTCTGCTTGTGCGCGGCATAGAATCTCTTCAGCTCATCCAGAGATTCGATAGACTGCCCTGCCAGCGCCGCTCGCACTTCAGCGCGGAGAGGATGATTGGAGGGCGAATTCAGATCGCCAGCATAGCCGGCTGCATTGATCGCAGCCATCACGGTGAACAGAGCGGCGTTCGAATCGAGCTGGTTTTGTGGCTGAGCAATCCCTGGAATCAGGGCGGAGAGCAACACCAGCACAAATGCGGCAGCGGGACGGATAAGCAGACCTCTGCATCTATTGTAATTCGGGCAGGGGCCAGGTCCCCAAGGTTCCGACGCAAGCCGTGGCGACTACAGCACGTCCGCGAATCCGCGCTTCAGATGCCGAAAGAACAGGCCGCCTACCAGAAACACGGTCACGGCATAGGCGGTCAAGATCGCAAGTTCCGTAAGGTTGGGGTACCGGTAAGAGAGCAGCCTGTCCCGGTAAGCGCGCACTACGAACGCGAGCGGATTCGCCCGCAGCAGGAAGCGCACGCTTTGCGGAAACAGTTGCTCGTCGATGAAGATCGGGGTGATCCAGAACCAGAGCGTCATCACTACCGAGAGAACCTGAGCCGTGTCGCGCAGGTAAACCTGCAGGCTGGATACGATCCATCCGATGCCTATTGCAAACAGCCCGATCAGAACCATATAGATGGGCAGGGAGAACATCCACATGCTGAAGTGCCCAACATAGACGCCCACTACCACTAACACCAGCGCCAGCGCCAACAGGTGATTCAACAGCGACGAGAGGAAAATCGAGACGGGCACGATCTCGGCGGGGAAAACCGTCTTCTTTATGAGATTGGAGTGGTCCAGAAGTGCGGTCGCGGAACGCTGCACGGTCTCCTGAAACAGCATCCAGGGAAGAAAGCCGCAAAACAGGAACAGCGAATAATTCTGAGTGACTTCCGTAGCGGGCAACGTCGTGTGCAGGCACCACTGAAACACAAATACCCAGCTTGCCAGCATCGCCACCGGGTGAATCAGACCCCACAACCAGCCTGCTGCCGAGCCCACAAAGCGCTGTTCGAAATCACGCCGGACTAACTGGTAGATCAACATCCGACGCTCGACCAAGTTGCGCAGGAAGTGTTGGCCCGGAACCGCGATGCGGCCGCGGTTCGGGTGAACGCTAGCGGCCGAAGACAAAGCGCGCTCTGCGGATGTCCGCGCCTCCGCTCAGTACGCCGTCCTGCAGCATGATCACGGTAGGCGCCGAGGAGTTGCTCCAGGGACCGGAGATGTTGATTTTATGGCCTAATGCCGTCAAGGCCTCCCCGGTTGCGGGAGAAATGCGCGCCTCAAGCATCACCTTCCCAGGAGCGAATTCGTGCCCACCGAAGGAGCTGTAGAAATGTTCGGTCTGGAAGCGTGGCGCCTCCACGGCCTCTTGCGGCATCATGCCGAAATCGATAATGTTCAGCAACACCTGGAGCATAGCCTGGTCCTGATTATCGCCCCCAGGCGTGGACATCTCGAGTACGAACTTCCCGGCCCTGGTGACGATGGTCGGACTGAGTGTAACGCGCGGCCGCTTGCCGGCCTGCAGCAGATTAGCGTGCCCGGGCGTCATGACAAACGACTGCAGTCGCGACGTAAGCGGAATACCGGTGTCGCCGGCGATCACCGAGGGAAGCCAGGCTCCGCTCGGGGTCGCTGAAAAGGCATTGCCCATCCGGTCGAATACATTCACGCAAGTGGTGTCGTTCACTTCACCTTTTACGGCGGCGCTGGTGGTCGGCAAGGGACTGCGCGCGCCCAGACTTCCCGGCCGATGCTGCATGGACGCCTGCTTCGGATCGATCAGCTTCCGCCGCTCCC
>JBBSHP010000620.1:0-3928 GCA_038232555.1 Bryobacterales bacterium | reverse complement strand
CGCGAAGGCCGGCGACGGTTCCGTTTCCCTGCACCGGTTGTGGAACGGGTTCGTGGATAGTCCGGAACAGCCCCTGGTGGTTTTTAGTAACGCGGAGTTCGTCGGCCGACCCGAAACCGGCATGAAATACTACAACTCCGGCACGGATTCGAAGGAGCACATCCTGGACCATTACACGGGAGTGGGCGAGGTGCTTGGCATCCATGAGCTGGACCGCACGTTCGCCGTCCTCAAGCACGGTTTACGCGTGAAGCGGGGGCGTTTGCTCTCGCTGGACGATGCTAAAAACAACGATCTCATTTTTGTGGGATCGCCTTCTGAAAATCTTTCTCTCCTGGAGATCCCCACCACCCAAGATTTCGTTTTCAAGCGCATGGATTCGGCTACCCGTAAAGGCGACCTGGCCATCGTGAACGTGCATCCAAAGGCTGGCGAGCAGCAGGTATTCTATGCGTCACCGGCCATGCCCCTGGCGGAAGATTATAGTTTGATCGCGCTGGTACCTGGAATGAACCCTTCCCATTGGGTGATGCTGCTGGCAGGTACCACAACCATTGGAACGCAAGCAGCGGTAGAGTACGTTTGCCGGGGGGCAAACATTGATGAACTGCTCACCCGATTGAGTGGGACGGCTTCGAGCGACGTTGTTCCGTTTGAGGCCGTGCTGCGGGTCAAGGTGAGCCGGGGTGTTCCCGTGCAAGGCCAGTTAGTGGTCGTCCACAAACGCTAAAGCCCGGCTCGCGCATTCCGAACCGGGCCCCTTACAACCGATCGCGCACCCAGATGGTCAGGCGACGTGCTGCGCCTTGTACCTGCTTAACATTTCATTCATCTGATCTTTTAGATGAAGTTTCAGCTTCTTCAGACGGTGTTCCTCTACCTGTTCCTGATCGGTCAGAAGTGGCTTAGCCTCTAAGGCTTCCAGTTGCAGGTGATGTTGCTGGTGTTCATCCGCCAACTTCCGGAACTCTTCATTGGTCTGCATCAGGTGCGCTTTCAAGTCTTCTTGCGTGTTCTCCATCAGCGTCTCTCTCCTCTGCGCGACAGGCGCCTATTTCCCTGCCGCAACTGTGACAATATCATGAAAGAAACCTCATGACAATCCCCGTCTCAGGTGGGTTGTCATAATATCCGGGTCGCACGCCCACCTGCTGAAAGCCGAGTCTCTCGTACAGCTCTCGTGCGGCGTGGTTGGAGGCCCGCACTTCCAGAAAATGCTCCCCTGGAAATCGCTCGATTTCCGAACGGATCAGCGCTTGGGCCACGCCCAGACGCCGGAACTCCGGATGCACCGCTACATTCAGGATCTCGCGTTCGCGGTGCGCCACTTCCCTGGATACCAGAAACCCGGCAATCTCACCGTCCCAAGTGGCCAGGTAGCAATCGAAAGCCAGGTAGTCCTCCCGATGCCATTGCGAGGCCTCGGGCGAAGTACATTGGACCGCCCAAATTTTATCGAGATCCGAGGGTGCGGCTGCACGCACTTCAATTTTGCTGCCGATCAGACGTCGAAGTAGCCAGCGCTGACGCAACCCGATCTGCACCCAGCCATACTCCCGCTCAGCGCAGCGCTTGCCGGAAGCCGCAATGCTCTGACGCAGGTCGGGCTGGGACAGCAACTTCAAGATGGCATCGGTAAACTCTCGTGCTGAATCCGCGACCCAAAGATCAACCCCATGCTGCAGACCGAGCCCAGCGCACCCTGAAGATGTCGAGACGACAGCGCGCTCCATGGCAAGCGCTTCCAGCACCTTGAGGTTGGTCCCCGCTGAAACCAGCGTCGGCACAATGACCACATTCGCTTCCACATATAAAGGCCGCACGTCGCTCACAAACCCGAGGAGCTGAATGCGTTCGTCCCCGGGAATCTCACTGAATCCGGTGTGCTCACGCCAGTAGAGCAGAGCGTCGGGGCCCGCCACTACCGTCGCGCGTATCTCGCTGGATTGACGCCGTAGCTCCGGCCACACCTGCTCTATGAAAAACCGGTATGCCACGATGTTGGGGAAATGCCGGAACGATCCGACAAACAGCAGCCGGGCACCCGGGCGCTCGATCTCGGGAGTGAATCGAGCGAGATCCACTCCGTTCGGGATCACATCGGTGTTCGGTAGGGCGATAAGCGCGCGATCGTCCTGCGACATCGCGATTACCCTGTGGTACCGGGGCATCCAGCGCCGCTCAAAACGACGCCAACGCCAGTGATTCCACCATGAAGCGAAGCTGTTTTCGCGCTCGTGAATCTGGCGATAGAGTGCAAAGGTGACATCGTGCGCAACCAGGACGTCCCCACGGTACGGCGCGAGCGTGGTGTACTCCACCTGCACGGCATCAAACCGCAGCTCGCGGCGTAGCTGATCGACCAGACGCAGCATGGTAGGTGATTGGAATTCTCTTACTTCGGGTGGGTCGATGCTCGCCCAGCGAGGTTCGCGATACCGCGTCTTTTTGACCAGGATGGCCCGGGAACAGTGCTCCAGCACGGGAGCGAAGTCCTGCTCGGTTTCTTGATCGTGGAACGCGAACAGCACGATGTCGAAATCGCGCGCCATCTCACGGATCAAATTGAAGATGCGGACCGCTCCCCCATGGGAAAGAGGATACGGGAAGTACGGCGCAATGATGGCAACGCGACGACGCCCCGCCCGCCAAGGACGGCCGGCCAGATCCAGGTATCCAGAGGGGTAGACGGAGCGGTCTTTCTTCCAAGGGAAAAGCCAGCTTGGCCTCAGCCAGATGCGATCAATCGGCACACCCTTCAGGAACAGCAGCGATGCGATCCAGTTGCTCAGCCGCAAATGGTGGCGTTCCAGTCGGCCATTGAACGCCAGGGTTTTCGTAGGTGCCAGCAGGAATGCCGCGCGGCGGAGCCGGTTGTGTTCGGGCTCACCCGTAAACAGCACGGGCGCCAGGCCGATACGGTACTTCCGGAGTCTGCGCCGGAGTTCGCGATAGCTCGCACCGCTTTCGATCAGCACGTGCCGGCGGTCCGGTACAAGCTGCTGCATTTCGGCGAACACGCGCGCTACCAACTCGGGCTCACCCGTTGCGAAGGTGACCACTACCGCCTCGGGGTCCCTTCCAAGCAGCCGGAAATACAGGCGCTTCAGTCGTTGCCCGGTCGTCAATGGAATTCGACGCTGACAACCTCGCCGGCCGTGCCGAGCCGCTTATCCAGTTTGGGCGTGTAGCCGACCTCCACATTTCGGGGCGGCTGCTGCACCCCGCAGCGTAGCGCTTTTTCCCCTCCATTCGCCAAAGCGATCACGCCTGACTCGCGAACCAGCAACTGCGCTGTCTTCCCGTCGTCGCTCTGGATCACCAGCCGGGCAAGTTTGCCGACACAATCGAAGCGTTGCAGCGTGCCCTTTATTCTTGCTCCGCCTTCGGATTCATTCCACCATTCGATGGGCTTGGGCGGCGCGGCCCCATCCGGATTCAGCTTCTTGTTCGCCGCTGCTTCGGCGGCGTGGATGCCGGCCATGCTCGCGTCTTTCACGCGCTGCAAGTCTGCCGCCCGTTCATCCTCCAGTCTCTTGCGCTCGCTGGCTTCGAAATCGGCGCGCTCCCCTTGCGCCTGCAGGCGCACGGCGCGAATGTGCTCGCGTTCCTCCGGAGTGCCCGCCGCACGCTCCGCTCCCCCCCAAGCTTTTTGCGCTTCCTTGAACTGCTTAGCAACAGTGTAGGTTTTGGCTGCTGCTTGCCAGTAGGTTACGTTGCGGGGATCGAGGCTGGCAGCCTTGGAAAGCAGAATGGCTTTATTATCCAGATCGCTTTCCCGTTCGGCGAGCCGGAACAGAGGCTCGGCCCACAGCGGGTTCAACTCGGCGGCCTTCTGGAGATAGGTCCGGGCTTTTGCGGTGTCTGCTTGTAGGACCCCGGCCTCGAAGTAAGCCCGCGCACTCGCGTTTCCCGAAGCAATTGCGCT
>JBBSHP010000619.1:0-3929 GCA_038232555.1 Bryobacterales bacterium | reverse complement strand
GGCTCATTACGAAATCAATACTTTAACTGAAACTGCGGCTGGGGAACGCCGCCAGTCTGGCATGCGCTCAGTTACAGCCTGCCTGGGTCAGTTTTGGAAAGCAGAGGCGGGTCACTTCTCGCGAGCGCCGAAGAACGCGCTGCGTTCCGGTGATGTTTCAGTGGTTGGATCGCGCCAGTTCCGCGCCTTCGAGGACTACCTGATGCCACGCCTGGACTTCGACCGGGGTCTAAAGGAAAAGACCTTGCCTGCCGCCGTGCCCACCACGGTAGCGGTGTATTTGGAGGACCGTCTGTCCTTGTTGCGCAAGACTCTCGATCAAAGCGCTGCGCTCGCCCGTGACGGCCAGTTGCCGGACGTGGAGTTGAATAGCGCCGGTCTAAAGATCAGTCCGCTGGAAACCAACGTTCCGAAGGAAGCCGACGAACTGCGGGACCGGCTCTATGGGATGCTCCCGCACGTGAAGATCACAGACCTGCTGCTGGAAGTAGATCGCTGGACCGGCTTCACTCGGCGCTTCACGCATCTGAAAACGGGCGAACCCGCCAAAGACCCTACGCTTTTGCTCACCGCAATTCTGGCCGACGCGACCAATCTGGGCTTGGCCAAGATGGCGGAATCTTGTCCGGGAACCAGTCCGTCCAAGCTGTCGTGGCTGGTGGCTTGGCATATCCGCGATGAAACCTATTCCAAGGCCTTGGCCGGAATCGTCAACCATCAACACCGTTTGCCGTTCGCTTCGCATTGGGGCGAGGGAACCACTGCTTCTTCCGATGGCCAACGCTACCGTGCCGGAGGGCGGGGCGAAGCGGCGGGTCAGGTAAATGCGAAATACGGCAATGATCCCGGCGTGACTTTTTATACTCACATCTCCGACCAGTACGCACCTTTTCACACCAAGGTCATCAAACGCCACGGTGAGGGATGCGACTCATGTGCTCGACGGCTTGCGTTACCACGAATCAGATTTGCGGATCGCCGAGCATTACACGCATGACTATCATTTCTCCAGCGGGGAACAACTGGCATAACAGTTGTTCTCGGTCGCGCAAGCTATGACCAATGACTTGGATAGCTTTCAGCCATGAGGGCCACAACAGACAACTGGCTGCAACAAAACCGCCTATGGAAAGGCGGGTGGCACACCTCACCATAAGTACAGATACACAGCTATGCGGCGGTCTGTACGTCTGGTGGATGGTGTAGCTTATGCACCCCACATGCAGCGGCGGGAAGAATTCGTAGTAGTGGCCTCGTTAACCAGGCACACTTGAAATCGAACAGCTTCAGGCTGGTCAGCCGGCTTAAGGCCAAGGCATAGAGTGTGAGCTGCTCAATCGGGCGGTTCGTTTTGGCATCCGGCTTGTAGTCGAGGAAATCAATATGCCTGCTCCAGTGTGAGCGGATTCTCAAACCCGAGGCGCTGCTGCAAGTGGTCGTGCCGTGTGCCTACTTGCCTAGGGCATATTGCACCACAACTCCGCGATTTACCGACGTTCCCGCTCCTTCGTCAAATAGCTCCAGTCCATCGAACTTCTGCCAACCGTCCGTTTCGAGGAGATAGTGTAGAACGTTACTCGCTCAAGTAACCCATCGCTCCCGATGGTCGCCACAATCCTGTCATCGGTTTCAGGTCCGGGAAGTTGGATTACATCACGCGACGACCATTGCCATTGGCGTCCAAATGCGCGTATGACTTCTTCACGTGTTGGATAAGGTTCTTCTAATTGCTGGACGTTTCGGTACCCCGGACTTGGTGTAATGTGAGCACGCACGAACTGCATCCCTTGAGCATAATGGCGTTTGCTTTCTTCTTTTCCAGGGCTTAATACCCAATTTAGACCCAAAACCAGGAAGAAAATGAGCCAGAACAACCCTACATACAGTTCCAACCTCTTATTGCGCATGAATAGGATTGTACATCTGCTTCTTGACTTGGTCGAACGTCGGATAGCGGACGTGCGGCGCTCGGTCGCAGTAGTCCGAGTACAGGAGCTTGGCTGTAGGCTGATTATTTTTCAGCGCGCCGTACATGGCAAAGCTGGCCAGCTCGTACCATCGCCGCGGCGTCGGCGGCAACTGTGCCTTGTAGTCGTAATCCAATGGTCGCGTCGGCGACGTGCTGATGACTTGGTGGTACTCGTTCGTGGTGCTGACGTAGGTTTGGTCAGCCTTCCTGCCGTCCGGTAATTTTCTTGCCAATGAAGAACACGCCGTAACAGGTGAAGGTGCCAAACTACCGGCCAGGATCGGCGGGAGCTGCGGGGCAGGGGAGTGAGCTGGAAGATTTGGATTCATCTAAACAGACATATTAATTGTGTGATAGCTTCAACTTGACTTGGCGGACAGCGACGGCACCGGCTCGACTTGTGGTACATTCCGGGATAAAATCTGCAATCTGCAACTGCAATCAGGGAGCATCGCTTCTAATGTTGTGGCTGACATTCCGTAAACTAAACGACAAAAACGAATACATTCGCGAGGCGGCTGTCCGGAAGCTTGCGCAAAATCAACATCCCAAGATTATTGGGCTGCTCATCGGCGCGCTGCGCGATCACAGCGAAGTTGTGCGGTCTGCAGCGGGCGAGGTCTTGTCAAGCGACCTGTATTGCGGGAGGGTTATGGATGCATTAATTCAGGCCCTCGGCGATTCTAGTAAACACGTTCGCGATTACCGAAACCCGCAGACAATCAATTTACTTCTTTTCCTAATAGGAACCAGATCCACCAAGCGAGGAGATTTCCTAGCGGCCAGGGCGGCCACGACTCTAAAAAAGCTGGGCTACGGATCGAAAGAGCCGAAGGAAAAGGTGATAATTCTCTCAGCGCTGGAAAAGTTCGATGAACTTGTGGCGCTCGGTGCCATCGGGATACCACCCATCTTTGAATATCTAAGGGAACACAAAGGATACGGCTTCCTCTCGGGCAAAGCCGAAGACGCGCTTCTGAAATTGGAAGATAGCCAGGCTCTTCCATTTCTGTTGGAGGCACTCAAAGACAAGGACGTGTATGTCCGAACATTGGCAGTGAAAGCTCTTGGCAACATGCGGGCGGCCGGTGTTGAGTCCCTGATACCTTTATTACGAGAGCGACAGCTTAGTCCCTGGGTCACGAGGTCCCTGGCCCGGGGTGGGGACGCACGGGCTGTGTGGCCACTGATTGAGAGTCTTGGTTGGCTCGGAGACGAAGCGGCGGAAGCTCTCACGGAATTAGGAATTCCGGACAGGCGAGCCGAAGGGCCCCTCATAGAGCTGCTCCGAGGCGGTTGCCCGAGGAGTGCCCAAGCCGCGAAGAAAGCACTGATTCGTCTAGGCGATGCGAACACTGCAAAGCTTGTTTTCGAAGTTTTCGAAACTGAAACACAGGCGGATGCCCAATTTTACGCCGCACAAGTTCTGGAAAAGCTTGCAGACCAGAGTCTTACCGAAAAATTAGTCGACCACCTGAAACATTCCACAGGGATGGTGGCATATCGAGCGGCTTCGATCCTCGGCTGCATCGGAGATAGGCGTGCTGTTCAACCTCTCATAGAGGCGGTTACCACTGATTCAAATGGCGCTCAGGAGGACAAAAGCCTATCCATCGCTGCCGCGAACGCGCTAGGTACGATCGCCGACCCTCGCGCAGTAAGAACGCTCGTTGATCTACTATCAGTTAAACGCGCGGCAAAGGCAGCGTGCCGCTCACTTGAAAATATTGTTGAGAAGGCGGCTCAACATATTTCTACCAAAGAGCTTCAAGAAATTGCACAAATGGACAGTATCACTTCTAGTGAGATTAGCCAAGAACATCGGGATGACTGGGCAATACGGGACGCTCCATACGTTGATTCGCCCATCAATTGCTCGCAGCTCAAGCGCCTAGCCGCCGAAGAATTACATCGGCGTAGCTAAAGCAGCCACAATGCGGCGCTGCTGCCTTTCCAAGGT
>JBBSHP010000618.1:0-3931 GCA_038232555.1 Bryobacterales bacterium | reverse complement strand
GGGACTTTCCATTTTCCAGCCGTCTGGGCCGGGCGGGTTTGCATTTGACGGTAAGAACATCCAGGGCCTTTATCCCAAGGACCTGAACAACTTTGGCCCGCGCATGGGATTTGCGTTCAGTCCGAAGCGCGGCGGCAGCACCGTGATTCGTGGCTCGTACGGCATCTATTACGACATTCCGAACGGGAACCTGTTCATTGACAACCGGGCTGGATCGGACGCCGGCCGCGGCTTTTCCCGCAACCCGGCCGGGCCGGCCCCGGTGTTCAGCATCAGCAATCCCCATCCGATCGTGGTTCAGAAAGACCAGTTGCTGTTCGGTTCGGCTACTCCTACTCCGCCCTTTACAGCGTACACAATCAATCAGGACTTGCGTTCCCCATACGTTCAGAACTTCAGTTTGAATGTTCAACACCAGATCACTTCGAATGTCCTCTTTCAGATTGGTTATGTGGGTAGCCAGTCGCGCAAGCTGCTGATCACGCGCAACATTAACCAGGCCTTTCCTGCCGCGACCAGCGCCATACCGCTTCAGCAGCGCAGACCCTATTTTGGGCAGTTCCCCAATCTGCGAGGCATCACGGAGATCTCCAGCTCAGGCAACTCGCAATACAACTCCATGCAGCTCACGCTCCGGAACACATCCTGGCACGGACTGGCCGGACAGCTTTCCTACACGCTCGCGCACGCCCGCGATGAGATGTCGTCGGCCAGGAACAATCGGCCCACCGATAACTATGATTTACGGCGCGATTACAGTAATGCGGATTTCGATACCCGCAACAATGTCAGCGCTTACCTTCTTTACGATGTGCCCATGCTTGGACACGCCTTGCCCAGGCTGACCAAAGGCTGGCAGCTGAATACGTTTTTCACCTACGATTCTGGTTTCCCGTTCTCGGTGGTAGCTGGAACGAACGTCAGCAACACCAATAACAGAAACGACAAGGCCGATATTGTGGGCGACCCGTTTGCAAGCGTGGTGCAACCGTCCCGGCCGAATGGAACATTGGTGAATGGCGTGGCGTGGTTCCATCGAGGCGCGTTCAAGGCTCCCGCGCCTGGCACCTTCGGGACTTCCAAGCGCAATCAGTTTTATGGGCCGGAGTTTCGCCCGGTGGATTTTTCTGTTTTCAAGAGCACGCCCATCACCGAACATGTCAGAGCCCAATTCCGGGTGGAGATTTTTAATCTCTTCAACAGCGTCAACCTGGGTGGCCCGGACAACAACTTCAACTCCAGTACCGCTGGCCTGATCTTTGGTACACGGCACGGAGGGGACTCCCCCGGGATTGGGGCTGGCGAACCGAGGAACGTGCAACTCGCTCTGAAGATTATTTTCTAACCGTCCGGACTGCCGATCCGCCAGAATAACGACATGCTTTTTGGCAACCGAGTTCTTCTGCGACGAAACAGCAGCGGCCGGGGTCAAGGATGGCTCTCGAATATTGAGCTCGGTGGTGGCCTCGCAATTTGAAATCCATGGCGCGGAATCGCGAGTCACAAAATTCGAAAACTTTTATCTACCTACACTTTCCAGCACTTACAGGCCCCGGTTCGCTGGTCTAGAACGCTCCACAGCTAGCATGAAGGCAGTCAAGGTTCTTTACCTTGTCAAGGAGTCAAAACAAGAGAATGAGTCAATCAGCAAACAATTGGGCCTCTGCGGACCAGAGCAAAAATATGACGCTGGCCGATGCCGACAAGCTCGGATACCAGCTCGCAGGTAATGTTGGACTGCAGCTCGCTAGCAAATATGTGAAGACCACTACCGGCGAGAAAATCTCGGAGAAGGAGTTGCGTGAGAATCAGTTTATCTCGCCGCTTCCCGTCAATCTGTATGGGGAACTCGCCGGAGGCACGCGATTGGAGTTCAATATCGCCGACTTCCAGGCTAGCCTCAAGCGCACCGCTACTGCCGACGATCCGATCACCAGCTTTATCCAGTTGGTGCAGCACTTCCTTCCGGATACGAACGGCCCGGCCATGATCACGCGTATGCCAGCCGTTCAACAGGTTGTGGTAGACGCTCTCAAGAAGTTTTAGAGTCCAGCAGCACCGGCCCGCCGCCTAATCGGGCGTCCAGGGGTGGACTACCAGGTCCGCCCCTGCGGGCTCAAAAGGTCAACTGGTCGATTAACGTATTCAGTGCTGTTTCGAGCGCACCTTTCTGCTTGCGTGCTTCGCTCAAACGATCTCGCAGAGCAGCAATGCTCGTCTCCTGCGCCGCTAACTGCCGGGAGTAGGTCTGCACCTGTTCCTGTTGTCCGCTAACGCTGTTCAGGCTGGTGATATTTTGGCGAATGCGCTCCTGGTCTCGAATGGCTTCGTTTTGTTCCGTCTCGATTCTGCGGAGTTCCTGATCGTTGGCCGCGATCTGTCTCTTTTGGTCGAGAATCTTCCCGAGTTGCCGGCGGGCCGCCTCCGGAATGGCTTTGTTTTGAAAATAAACTTGCAGGTTGTCGGGGGATAAGCTGGAAACCGCGATAGTGTTATCGTAAACGCGTTCTTCAGAAACCGGGAACTTCTCCGTCGCATTCGGCGCCAGCTTCACTTCGAACCGGTATGCGTTGCTGGTGCTTTCCGTAGGTTTCAGGTTCATCAGCTTGTAACCGGGACGCTGGGCGTGCTCGATCACCAGGATCTTCGCCTTTGCATCTACGTTACGCAGTGTGTACGTTTTTTTCTCCTGCACTGCCGATCGCGCCGTCAACATGCCCCGGCTCACGTGAATTTCCCGGACGGAGTCGCGTGCGGAATCGAATTGCGTGGTGATACGAGTCCCGAGATCCACCGCGTAACTGATCAGCCGCTTGTCCCCGGCGCGCAGCGTTTCCATCAGAGCCTCGCCGCCATAGCTGTTGGCATCGAACACGGTGATGGGCCCGCCGTCCAGAGTCTTCCCGGTAGAGTTGGTCAACTCGGCCGCCGACATCGGGTGCTGGCCGTAGCTGTCGGAGTAGATCAGCAGCTTGCGAGCCCCCAGCTTCTGTTGCAGAAACGGCAGCATAGCCGATTCGTTCTTCTTGATGGTGACGGGACCCGCGAGGCTGTATTCGAACAATTCGCCGAGGTCGCGCGACTGCGCGTCGACAGTCAGGGTACTGGCCTGATTATCACGAGCCTGATACTGAGCCGGCTCAGGAGCACCACCCATTCCCGCTCTGCTCTTCCGCTGAGCTTGGACGGCCATAGCAGCCGGTGGCGCTAGACTGAACGGCTGCTGCGGTGCCGCTGCCGCTACCGCGACGTCAAACGCTCCTTCGTGGATCACCGGTCCAGCCCCTCGCTCATCGGGCAGATCTACAGTCGCGCGTTGTACATATTTAGGTTCGTAAAGGTGGCTGATGAATGAAACCGGCCGACCCGACACCACCGACAGGCGCACCTTGGTCCAGTCCTCTCCGGTCGTGTTGTCGACGATGGCCCAGCCTTCCAGAGTAGGTTCGTTGTGCGTCTCCGCCGTCGAACCCGGGAAGATCAGCCGGTAGCTGGATTTCCAGACCGGCATCGGGACCATGTAGCTGGCCACTACCTGCCGGTCTTTAGCGTCGCTCAAATCGACATACACGCTGCGCTTGTCCTTGGATCGCGATTGGTTAATCGCCGTTAGGTACTCTTTGAGCTGCAACTGCAGCGCAGCATCTGTGAAACGGATCGATGCAGCAGCGGCTAAATCAAAGGTGCGCAATTCTCCGGAATCGAGTAGCAGAACCACCTGTTCACGCTCGGCTGCCTTATCGGTTGCGGCAGACGATCGCGCGCTGACAATCGTGCCGCTGATCGTTTCCGGACCGTATTTCATCTCGATTCGCGCTCCACGCATCTGATCCAGAAACGTGCTCAGGGGCTGCTGGCCATCCACGTGAAACGGGAATTCAGACAGCTTCTGGGCGAGCGGCTCGCTGGAGTCGTAACGCAAGCCCGTGAT
>JBBSHP010000617.1:0-3933 GCA_038232555.1 Bryobacterales bacterium | reverse complement strand
TGGTGCGCAGCCTTCTCGAACAAGTTGCGGAACTGCCCTTCGAGCAGCCTGTAATAGCGTCGCGCCTTCTGCTTTTCACGTAACTGCAGACCATAGCCTACGATCTTCGCCTTGCGTGCCTTGCCGTGCTGGCCAGGAACGAAGTTGCGCTTTTCAATGGCGCATTTCTCGGAGTAACAGCGTTCGCCCTTTAGGAACAGTTTCATCCCTTCTCTGCGGCACAAGCGGCAGACGGGACCAATGTATCTAGCCATTCAAAAGACCTTTATATAAAACCATCTAATACCTTCCTCGCTTCAGTTAGGTACAGTTTACGGCCATCGCTCAATCGGCCTTCGTCCTGCTTACTCCCGCTTGCTTTCGCGCGCGGGTCAAAATCGAATCTCGTCAGACGCGGCGCTTTTTGGGCGGCCGGCATCCGTTATGCGGAATAGGCGTGCGATCCTTGATCGACCGCACTTCAATTCCGGCGGTTTGCAAAGCACGCACGGCGGACTCGCGCCCCGATCCCGGCCCGCTGACACGAACTTCCACTGTCCGCAACCCGAACTCTTTCGCTTTGTTGGCCGCCGTCATCGAAGCTTGTTGCGCCGCAAAGGGAGTGCCCTTCCGCGACCCCCGGAATCCCAGCGATCCCGAACTTGACCAGGCCAGCACATTGCCTACCTGGTCTGTGAACGTGACAATGGTGTTGTTGAAAGAGGCCTGCACGTGCACGATACCCACCGCGACATGCTTCTTCTCCTTCTTCTTGAAGCTCTTCTTCTTGGTCGTCTTTGCTGGCGCTTTTGCCATGGATTGTTCTGGTCTCCGGGTCGCTGCTGAGCGTTATTTGGTCTCTGGCTAGGTCTTAGCCGAAGCCTTCTTCTTGTTGGCTACCGTGCCACGGCGCGGCCCTTTGCGCGTACGTGCATTGGTATGAGTTCGCTGGCCCCGCACCGGCAGACCACGGCGATGCCGCAGGCCGCGGTACGACCCCATTTCGATGAGGCGCTTGATATTCATCGATACTTCTTTGCGTAGATCGCCTTCCACGGCCCCTTCGTTTTCAATCAGAGTTCGGACCTTGTTGACTTCGTCCTCGGTCAAGTCCGCAACCTTCTTGCCCGGATCGACCCCCGCCCGGTATAACAGCGACAGCGAACGGGTTCGCCCGATTCCATAGATGTAGGTGAGGCCAATCTCAGCCCGCTTCTTCGCCGGTAAATCTACGCCTGCAATACGCGCCATGTTCTGATTTCCTTATCCTTGCCGCTGCTTGTGTTTCGGATTGGTACAGATCACTCGCACCACGCCTTCGCGGTGGATGACCTTGCACTTGTCGCACATCTTCTTAACCGACGCTCTGACTTTCATAATCCCTCTTGCAGGCCCAGGACCTGTATCACGATATCAACCTCAAAATTCTTCCGCGCGTCTGGTCCTGAGCGGAGAGCTCCACTTCCACTCTGTCCCCTGCACGCAACCTTACAAAATTTACCTTTGTCGCACTCGCGGCGTGAGCGAGAACCAATTCCTGATTCTCCAGCTTCACCCGCACTAGCTCGCTCGGCAGCAACTCAACCACTACCGCCGGTACTTTCAAGGCCTGGTCAACACCCACGGGCCATTCGACGTTACCGCCACGCAATGCTCAAAATGAGCGGAGTAGGATCCGTCCCTGGTCACCGCGGTCCACTTATCCGGCCGGGTCTTCATCTCGGGCCCGCCCGCATTCACCATTGGTTCAATCGCCAGGACCATGCCTTCCCGCAATCGTGGATTTTCGCTACGCTTATCCACGTAGTTGGGCACCTGCGGCTCTTCGTGCAGCTTCGTCCCGATGCCGTGCCCCACCATTTCTCTCACCACCGAAAACCCGTTGCCTTCGACATGCTTCTGAACCGTGCCGCACACATCGAACAGTCGGTTCCCCGCCCTCACTTGGTCGATGGCCAGCTCCAAAGATTCCTTTGTCACGGCCAGCAGTTTCTTGGTCTGCTCACTGACCTCGCCAATCGCTACGGTTACGGCCGAGTCTCCGTAATACCCATCCAACTGCACACCCGTGTCGATCGAAACGATGTCGCCCTTCTTCAGCTTGCGTTTCGCTGAAGGCATGCCGTGCACGATCTCGTCGTTCACCGAGGTACATAATACAAAGGGAAATTTCGTGCCGGCGGAGGGAGTGTAGTAACCCTTAAATGCCGGCCTTGCTCCCGCGTCCTTCACCATCTTCTCTGCCGCTATCTCCAGATCCTGCGTCGTGGCTCCCTCTACCGCCATTCCGGAAAGATCCTGAAGAATCTTCCAAACCAAAAGACCACTCCGGCGCATGCGCTCCAACTCCGCGGCGTTCTTCCGGATGATCATTTCCTTTTCATTGCACTAAGGCACAGATCTTCTTCGCGATGACATCCGGCGGACCATCGCTACCGTCCACCTCGAAGCTGGGCACTCCGCTGGTACTGAAATATTCCAGCAAGGGCTTCGTTTGGCTCTCATACTCTTCCAGACGCTGCCGCACTACCAAGGCGTTGTCATCGTCGCGCGTCACTAAAGCTGCGCCATCGCGATCGCAAATTCCAGCCATTTTCGGAGGATTAGAGCTGAGACTGTAAAGCGTACCGCAGACGGGGCACTCCCGTCTACCCGCCAACCGGGCAATCACTTTATTATAGTCTACCTTAAGATGGACCACCACTTGCGGGAACTTGCGCGCCTGCAATAGCTTCGTCAACACTTCAGCCTGTACTAACGTCCGGGGATACCCATCCAGGATGAATCCATTCCGAGAATCCGCACGCTGGATCCGCTCCTCTACCAACCCATTCACCAGTTCGTCTGAGACCAGATTCCCCGCATGCATCTCCTGCTGAACATCCCGGCCCAGATCGTCTCCCATCAGGATGTGCTCTCTGAGCATGTCGCCGGTCGAGATATGCGGAACCGCAATGCAGTTTTTCAGTAACTTGGCCTGCGTTCCTTTGCCTGAACCCGGCGGTCCGAACAGAATAATAGCCTTGCCGCTGCCTTCGGATGCTGTCATCTATGAGCTGCTGCGCCGGCCGCGGATGCGTCCAGCCCGGGGCGTAAAACCTTCGTAGTGGCGCATAATTAGCTGCGCTTCCACCTGGTTTACCGTATCCATCGCCACGCCCACGACGATGAGCAACGACGTGCCACCGAAGAAGAAGTTTACATTCAGACCATCCAGCAGCCAGCGCGGGAAATACGTGTCGATCCAGTTGCCGATGCCGGGCAGATGCTGCAGCTTAATCCCTGAGATCATGATCTGCGGAATCAGTGAGAGAATTGCCAGATACAGGCCCCCCACTACCGTGATCTTCGTCAGGATCTTGTTCATGTATTCAGCGGTATTCTTCCCTGGCCGGATGCCCGGGATGAATCCACCGTACTTGCGCATGTTGTCCGCTGCTTCGTTCGGATTGAAGATAATCGAAACGTAGAAGAAACAGAAGAAGATGATCAACGCCGTGAAGAGCAGGTAGTAGAGCGGCTGGGAATTATTGATCGATCCCAGCAGGCCACTCAAAAAAGGGCTGGTCTTCACGAATTGCCATTGCGTCAAGGTCTGCGGAAACGCCAGCAGTGAGGAAGCAAAGATCACGGGAATCACTCCACCCGCATTCACTTTAAGCGGCAGGTGAGTCGATTGACCACCCATCATGCGCCGCCCCACTACCCGCTTTGCATACTGGACCGGAATCCGGCGTTCACCGCGCTCCACCAGAACAATGAATGCCACCACGGCGATCATCATTGCGAGAATGACGATCAGGTGGATAGGCGTCCATTGTTTCGTGATAAACACATTCGTGTAGATATTGTTGATGGCCGCGGGCAGGCCGACCACGATGCCCGTGAAAATTAGCAGCGACATGCCATTGCCGATGCCCCGTTCCGTGATCTGCTCGCCCAGCCACATAATGA
>JBBSHP010000616.1:0-3937 GCA_038232555.1 Bryobacterales bacterium | reverse complement strand
AGCCTGGAGCTGAATCCGGCTGTGTACACGGCCGGCAGTAAGCTGTCCACGGACGCACGCCGCGCATTCCAGCCCTTTGGTTCGATCTCGCAGGCGACGCAGGACATCAACTCCGGATACAACTCACTCCAGCTCACTTTACAGAAGCGGTACTCGCGCGGATTGACGCTTCTGGCCAACTACACTTTGTCCAAGTCGATCGACGACCTGCCCTATAACCAGGGCATCACTGGCGTGTCGGCCGGCAGCAATTCGCCCATTCCATGGAACTTTCCGGGACGGCACCAGTATGATCGGGGTCCCTCGGAGTTCGATCACAAGCACCGGTTCGTGATGTCTTACGTGTATGATTTCCCCAAGCTCGCGGGCGCAAATCGATTGCTGCGCGCTGCTGCGGGTGGCTGGGAACTCACCGGGATCTTTACGTATCAGTCAGGTGGTCCGCTCACAATTTTGGCCGGCAAGGATCAAGCCCAAACCGGCATCGGTTCCGACCGCGCCGATTATCTGGGGGGAAGCCCTTATGGAACCGGGGCCTGCGGTGCATCCGGGCCCTGTGTCAATTACCTGGTCCCAGCAGCCTTTGGCCTGCCGGCTCAGGGCACATTTGGAAATGTCGGCAAAGGACTGCTGCGTGGACCGGATCTGTTGAACTGGGATACGGGTTTGTTCAAAGAATTCCCGCTGGGACGGGAGCGCGTACGGATGCAGTTCCGGGCCGAGTTCTTCAACACCTTAAACCGCGTGAACTTCAACAATCCCAACGTCACCCAGAGTGCGGGCGGCTTTGGAAGCATCACCAGTGCCCAGGACCCGCGCATTGGACAGCTCGCTTTGAAGCTATTGTTTTGAGCTAGCTCGGGGTGTGGCCGATCAATTCGGGCGTTTCTGCTGGAGCTGGGGGCAGCTGGCCCACGGGCAGCTCGATAGTCACGCGCGTGCCCTTGTGCAGCTCGCTTTCCACATCGACGGTGCCGTTGTGTGCTTTCACGATCCAGGCCACGAAGCTTAACCCAAGGCCAAGGCCTTTCTCGGGATCGGATGAAGGAACACGGTAAAAGCGGTCAAAGATGTGCGGCAGGTGTTCCGGCGAGATCCCTACGCCCGTATCTTCCACGATCAGCCTGACGCTTTCGCCTTCGTTTACCATAACGGCGCGAACGGCTCCGCCCGCTGGCGTGTATTTAAGCGAGTTCGAGAGTAGATTGGATACCAGGCGCTCTATCTGAATGCGATCCGCCATGATGGTTGCCGTGGGGGATACATCCAGGGACAACGTCACGCCCTGCTCGTCAGCCAGAATCTGGAACTCTTCCACCCGGTCGCGAATCAGGTAAGCCAAATCCAGTTCGGCTTTTTGCAGCAGCAGTTGTCCCGTTTCAGATTGGGACAGCAACAACAAAGCACGCACGATGTTGGAAAGCCGCTCTACATCCTCCAGCGCGTTGACCATTGCGTCGCGATATTGTTCCGTTGTTTTGGCCGTGAAGAGCGCGACCTCCATCTGACCGCGGATCACGGTGAGCGGGGTGCGGAGCTCGTGTGAAACGTCCGTCGAGAACCTGCGGATCTGCTCGAACGAAAAGCTGAGTCGGGCGATCATACGATTGAAAGCTGCGATAAGCCGGTCGAGTTCGTCCTCCGAGCCTCGCAGCGGGATCTGCATGTTCAAACTGGAATGAGTAATATGCTGGGCCGCCTCAGCGACGGAGTTTACCGGCTTGAGAGCGCGCCCGGCCAGGAACCATCCCAGGAAGCCGCTTAACGCAATCACCACCGGTACGATGCTGAAATATCTTCGGGTGAAGTCATTCAACACTCGTCCGTTCTGGGCGACAGATTGGCCGATAGAGATGTAATACCGATAGCGGTGGCGCTCGTCGTAGGTTACACCGGACCTAACCAGAAACGGCTCGCCCCGGTCGTTGACTCGGAGGTGAAAGGAAGGCTGGTTAGCGGCCATGATGGCCTTGATCTCAGCCGGCGTTTCAAAACCCAGAGAACGGTAAAGGTTCGACCATTGGAGCGGATGGCCTTCGGCATCGGCCAGCAAATAGACCCGGCGCAGACGTTCCACCGTATAGCTCTCGTCGGGATCCTTTTTGTCATAAAACCACTCAGGACCATTCTTGTCGATCCTGAGGTACCCTTTGACAGCGGCCCACTCTTCCTGCAGAACCCCGGTGGCCTGGGCGTCCAGATTATTGCGGAGGACCTCCCGGAACACGATGCCCAGACCGACCAGCAGCACCGAGAAGAAAATCACATAGCTGAGGGCCAGGCGAAAGCGGAGGCTGCGCAGGAAGCGGAAAGGTCGCCCGAGACGCATCTCGCTCTAGACGGGGATCTGCGTAGTTTTCTCGGGTGCGTCCAGCATGTACCCGATGCCGCGCACGGTGTGGATCATCTTAGCCGGCCACTTATCGTCGATCTTGCTGCGCAGGTGGCGTATGTATACGTCGACGATATTGGTCAGGCCATCGTAGTCCATGTCCCAGACGTGTTCCACAATCATGGTCCGGCTGAGCGGCCGGCCTCGATTGCGCATCATGTACTCGAGAATGCTGAACTCCTTGGGAGCGAGTTCTATGCTCTCGTTCTCGCGGGTCACCTTGCGGCGAATGCAGTCCAGCACCAGCTCGCCCACTTGCAACCGCTCCGGCGTCGGCTGTCCGCGGCGCAGCAGGGCACGCACACGCGCGAGTAGTTCGACAAATGCAAATGGCTTGGTCAGATAATCATCCGCGCCCAGCTCCAGCCCTTTCACCCGATCGTCGACTGCATCGCGCGCGCTCAGAATCAGCACGGGTGGATTCATTTTCCGATTGCGGATCTTCTCCAGCACACTCAAGCCATCCATGTCGGGCAACATCAAATCGAGAATGACCAGATCGTATTCAGTGCGGTGAACTAGGTCAATTCCGGAATTTCCGTCAGCCGCTACATCCACGGCATAACCGGCGCTTTCCAAACCGCGTGAAAGAAAATCCTGGATGCGCTTTTCATCTTCAACGACAAGGATTCTCATAGGTTTCCGTTGCCAGTGTATCACCGCAAGGGGCGGCTAAGTTTCAGCTGGTTCTGGGCGGGCAACCAAGCCATCCAGATAATTGGTTTGGGTTCAAACGTCTCTCCGGAGTGACCCGGCTGTTAAGATCCCGCGCGCCAGCCAACGCGGGCTTCAATTTGACGCATTCACAACGACTGTGATGGGTCGCATCTGGCCGGCCGCCGGATCGAACATGGTAAGAAAATTTCCATCATTCAGTACCGAGTAGGATGAACCGCCCCTGCTGGCGGGCAACCTGAAAAGCGGAACGGGTCTGCCGAACTCGAGGTTTTCACCTGTCCGGGAAACGGGCACCCCGAGCAACTGACTCCGCCCATCTACGAAGAACAATTCCTTTCCATCCGTGCTCCAGCGCGGATAATTTCCTCCCACCGTTGAGACTCGTTGTTTGCGGCCGCCATCGGGGAAGTGGGCCACAAAAATCTCGGCGTGACCCGACTCATCCGTCCAGTACGCCATCCAGTGTCCGTCGGGCGAAAAGTCGCCCATGGAAACCATATGTGCGGATTTCAAGAACAGGAATTCCTTATCTGATCCGAAGAGGGGCGCAATCCAGATTCTATAAATGCCGTCGATCCGCTCCGTAATGCTCAGGTAGCGGCCATCACGAGAAAAGCTATACGGAACTCTATCAGTCTGGGATGGCAGGAAAGGCCTTTCCTCATCTGAACCCTTCATTGACTTAAGGAAGACATTTTCGTGTCCGTCGCGCTCCGATGCATAGGCAAGCGTCTCGCCGTCCGGAGACCAAACAGGGTACCAGTGCTTCGCCGCGTTCTGCGTGAGTTTGGTTGGCTCGAGGCTCGGCAGTCTGAATAAAGAAATCTCGGCGGTTAAATCGACAGCGACGACGCTGGCGATTCTCTT
>JBBSHP010000615.1:0-3943 GCA_038232555.1 Bryobacterales bacterium | reverse complement strand
TTCTCCGGCACCTTTGCCCCCCGCAGTACGGCCATTCCCGCTGATGGTGACCTTGAATTTCACTGCGAATGCAATGCCTTCCCGGTTGGGACCCACATCTGCCACGGTGACGCTTAATCAGGCCATATTCGCCGGCCTTACACCTGGGCTAGCTGGCTTGTATCAAGTAAATTTTAAAGTCCCCGTACCACCAGCTGGCACGCCCGCTTGTTTAACGTCCAACGTACAATCAAACGTCACTATCACACTGCTCGGTAACGACACGTTTGATGGAGCGCAGTTCTGTGTTCAGGTTCCCGATTCTCCGCGCGCCGGCAATCATCTGTAATAAAGCGCCGATGGGGGCTTGTGGGAAACGTGCGGTACATCTCTTTGTGATGGTTTGGCAACGCAGTTCAATCATGGCGAGTGCACGTCCTTAGATTTAGCCCAAACGGCCAACGGGCCTCAGCCCATGTGGAGAACCGCCGCAAACATAAAAGCGAGCGAAAATCAACAATCGGCCACAGTCTGCAATGCTTCATTCAAGTGTAAGAGGTGCGAGGCGCCAGGAAGCGTCCGCATGTCGAAAAGCTAACACGTAGTGCCCAGGCTCAAGATCCGACAAATCTGCATTCACCCGCAGAGTCGTGCGGCCGCCGCTGATGGCAGCTACGCCAGTGTATGTCTTCACCGCAGAATTCTCACCGGAGGTCTTTCGGATCTGCACTGAATATTCTCCATCGTCACTGCCCAGAGGGAGGCAAATCACAAGCAGATCGCGTTTTACGGGGGCGTGTTGCTCCTTTCCGCGTCTCTGGTTCCGGTCGGGCCCTCCGCGCGCTGAGGAGAGATCTTCATAATTCAACGCCACTTCATTCCACCCTGGTGTTGGTTGTGGAGCAACGTGTGGCGTTCGAGCGCTTTCAGTTCGATCTACCGCTGGCTTGTGCGTAAGTACATACGTGATACCTAGCCCAGCCGCGATACAGGCCCCCGCAACCACTACAACTCGCGTGCGCCGCCGGCGCTTTAAGATCCCCCGCCGTCCATCGAGCATCTCTCTCAGGCACGGTGAGCATTTGGACACGTGTACGAAAAGGGCGTGCGCGGCAGGGGCGGGAAGCGCGGCCATTTCCCGCAGGGCGGCGGAGTCTGGACAACCCTCCCTTTCAGGATTCGGATATGCCTCCACGGCAAAGTCTTGAAGGAGGCCGCTGAGCTCGCGCAGCTCCTCGTCGGAGAAATGTTCGTCCATTTACAATCAACATATTATGGCTCATCGGTCTCCTGTTGTGCCGTCCGATGGCCGATATCTTTCCTTTTCTAGTATCCGTAACAGTTCACTCGTCAACTGAAAAGCTCTGCGAACCAACTTCAGGGCCGCTAGCGTATCGCTAGATCGCAAATCCTGCGCTTGGTCGATGGAAACTCTAATCTTCTCGGATAGGTTCGTCTGTTTCGGTGTCAACTTCTCAGCGGTCGCGCGCGCAAGGGCATTGCTTGCCTGACGTAGGGCCTGATCAATAGCTGAATCCCGGATCGACTCAAGACTCCGGCACACTTGCTGATTGATAGTATTTTGAGGCTTGCCCCGCATCTTTGCGAGCGTCGCTCTGTCAATCTCTTCGTGGCCGATTTCCTGATTCACGCCGTAGGCTGCTTTGAGGAGCTCTTGCTGATCAAGCGGGAGGCACTCCAGGTACGCACGCAACTCGGATTGAAGCTGAAGACGGGCATCAAACGATAGGGAATTTGAATCCTTGACCCTTTCCATCTCAGTAGCCGTGACCGTATGACGCCGAACCGCTCGACCGATGGTTCTACGATCATTTTGAACGAGAGATCGCAAATACGAAAGGACTGCAGCCTCTACTTTTTGTGGGGCAGCATCAGAACTGAATTGTCCCTCTAATCGCGCGAAGATGCGTTCGATGTACTCCTGTTCCGAAGCCTCCGTTCCGAAGGCATTTTGGACGTGATCCCGAATATAGGGCGCGAGCCGGCTTAACGTTTCGCGCAGCGCGCCGTTCCTGTTTGCATCAGACGTGTAAACGTCGAACTGTTTTGATGAGTTGCGCGACAACTTCAGTACGAGACTGTAAAACGCCATCTGGACCCCCACATTTCAGCGGCCAGTTGGAAGCAGTATAGCTAAAAAATATTTAAAAAAACATCTCACATCATGTCACTATTCGCTTCGCTGGTGCCTATGTCTATAGAGACCCTCCTCGATGGAATTCCGAAAGGTGACAAGCCGTGCGCCGCAGGGTAGACGCCAAATTCCCTTGAGACCGGAACGTGGAACTGGGACCGATACAAAAACTATTATTTCCATTTTACCCCCAGTGAACGGCCTGTCAACTGCATCGGGAGGGCCTCGCTAATGTCCAGAATCAGCTTCGCTCCCCGGAGAACTTTGGGCGCATTGGCTCTATGGCTTTGGGGGTGTTTTAGCGTCAATCTCTCCCGGCGCCTTCGCACCCTGCAACGTGGCGGGGTTTTCTTGGCGGGCCGTTCCTTTTCGGCCTCCGTCGAGCCCGCCCCACCAGATGCCCCGTTGTTTGCCGTGACCGCCGTCCGTCCGGCCTCTGCCGTTTCATTGACGGGCTTCCTCCGAAATGCAACCCAAAATCCATTAGAGAAAGGAGACAAACAATTCAGCATATTCCGGTTGCCCCTTTATTAAATCCAGGCTGCGTACAACGGCCCGGACGATTGATGTTGATTCTTTGGAGAAAGGTGAATGAATCCAGCTCTTGTAATGCAAAGCGGTCCGGCTAAGCGCCGGATCAAAACCCGAAACCTGCAGCACCTCATCGCGCTGACATTCGCGATGGCCGCTGCCTCACCGGTCTTCGCCCAGGGCTCGCCTTGGGAGACGGCTGTAAACCACCTCCAGACCAGCTTCACTGGCCCGATCGCAAAAGGGCTCTCGCTGGTCGCCCTCGTTGTGGGCGGGCTTATGTTCGCATACAGCGAAGGCGGTTCTAAGAAGGTCTTTGCGGGAATTGTCTTTGGTCTTGGCATGGCCCTAGGGGCAGCCAACTTCATGGCCTGGATGTTTCCGTAAGAAGAAGCCTGGTGAAGGAGCGGCCCAAGTGACTGAACCAACGTCGAATCCGGTCTACAAATCCATCAACAAGCCCCTTACGGTATGGGGCGTCGAGAGACGTCTGTTCTTCGTCGCGATGGTCATGGGGGCCGCCACCTTCACCTGCTTTTCCAGTCTCATCGGCGCAGTTCTGATGTTCGTCCTGCTATACCTCTGCGCCCGCCAGGCCACCAAGACGGACCCGCAGATCATGCACATCCTGATGAACTCTTCCAAATTCAAGCCTCAATATGACCCGCTGAAGCGGGACTTCTATCGAGTGGAGCGAATTCCGAATGGTCAAGCTCTCGCGAATCGTTAAGGATTACCAGAATTCCGGAGCGGTGAACGCTCTGGTGAATCTTTTTGGGTTCATTGATGACCACGTGTTCCTGACCAAAAGCGGCGAAGTGGGTGTCGTGCTCAAAGTGAAAGGCCGTGATTACGAGTGCCTGGATAACTTCGATCTGAACGACATCACCCGCCGCTTCGAGGCCTGTGTTCGGTCGTTCGATCCATCGTTCCGGATTTATCAGTACTTCATTAAGCGCAACAACGCGCGGATTCCACGCAGTCCCGAATATGAAAATCCCGTCGTCCGACAGGCAGTCAACAGCCGTGTGGAATACCTGGAGAGCAAAGCCGACGAGCTCTATACGCTAGATACGTACTTCGTAATTCTGTACGAGGGCTCCCGACATAGCCTAAATGTTGTGGAGAAGTTGAAGCTGCTCGCGAAGCAACCGGCTGCCGGATTGGCGGCCATGTTCTCCACGAACAAATCAGTTCTTCTGATCGAGGAATTCATCAATCGGGGCCATCAGGCGTTGGTGAACAAGGTCAATAGCTTCCTCATCCAGCTCCAGGACT